>NZ_JBNUPI010000009.1:0-79848 GCF_050409505.1 Facklamia sp. P12937 | reverse complement strand
CAGAGTCCTTTCTATTTTAGTTACCACTTTTAATAGATCGGACTTTTGTGTTTTTATGTAGCAAAAAATAGGGTGGAAGGAAGTGTTTTTCTTCCATCCACCCTATTTATTATAGAACCTTATTTATTCAGCCTCTTTGACGTTAATAGAAAGTAAGAAAAGCTTTGCCTAGCTTATTTAGTATCCACTTTTTGTAACTCGAAGTCTTTAGGAATTAAAACTGTGTCAATGATATGAATAACTCCATTGGAAACTTCTAAATCGGTAGAAGTAATCATCGATTCACTGATCATCGGCTCGTCTTCTGAAAAATCGAAGGCCACTTTTTCTCCATTAACAGTTTCAACAGATTTTCCGTCTTTTAAATCTTCAGCCAAAATTTTACTAGCCACCAGGTGATAAGTTAATAGTTTATTAAGATCAGGCTGTGTTAGTAGCTCTTGCTCCGTGATATCAAGCTCTTCTAATAATTGCTCAAAAGCTTCATCCGTTGGGGCGAAGAGGGTATATGGTTCGTTTTCTTGTAAGATCTCAACTAAATTAGTTTTTTCAAAAGCAGCCGCTAAAATACTGAAATCATCATTATCTTGAAGGGTGGCAACAATATCCTTTTGTTTATGTATGTCTTCTTTAGAACTTATTTCTTTGGTACTCTCTTCTTTAGAGCTCTCTTTTTTAGAGCTTTTTTCTTTGGAGCTTTCTTCTTTAGAACTCTCTTTTTTAGAGCTTTTTTCTTTGGTACTTTCTTCTTTAGAGCTTATTTCTTTGGTACTCTCTTCTTTAGAGCTTTCTTCTTTAGTTGTTTCCTCTTCAGTTTCTTCATTCATCACTTCAGTAGCTGTTGTTTCATCAACGGATGTGTCAGTATTCGTGGTAGTGTTCTCATTTGTACAACCAACTAATAGGGCAATGGCTGATAGAGATAGCACTCCCACTTTCATCTGATTTAAAATTGATTTTTTCATTCAACTCTCCCTTTCATCAATAGAATTTATTAATCAGCAACAATAAAATGAATATGTTTATTTTATGACAAACATATTTCATTCAGCTTTATTGTACGAACGAAAACGCAACAAGTCAAACAATTCAATATTAAATTAGATATAAACAACATATATTATAGATGATGAAAACTTGCTAGAAAATTTATTATTAAATTTAATTATCAAATTATTCAAAATTACTTAGCATAGATTGCTTAAGGTGAATCATGTAGCCGGCTTATCTTGAAGCTTAAATATAAAATTTAAAAAGCAAAGCCTATGAATTATGTTAAGAGGGATTTTATTTTTTTGTTAGTCGCTTTATAGAAAGAAAGTGTATAAATGAATCAGCAAAAACATCTATTATAATTTGAAAGAATTAGCGAACACCCCAATTAAAGTCATTGATTCAAAATTTAATTCAGGCGCTCAGTGACTGGTGGTTAAAAAAGCTGCAGAAGTTTTAGCCGCTAGAGAGGACTTTTAAGAAACGGTTAAAAGAATAGAAGGAACTATTAAGAAAACGCATCTCTTTATCAACGCTCCTACCTTGAAATATATGTTAAATCAGGATACATAGCTAGGGCGCAGGTTTTTGTTGCCAATAAGGTCATTTTAAAACCAGTAGTCTCGATGGATGAGGTTGGCGGCGGGGTAGCAATAGGTATGACCATTAGTTAAAAGGGTAATATTAAAAAGATTCAAAAATGAGTTAATAATTGTATGCAAGAGCATACAATTATTAACTATACTAGTGTTCATGCCTATGGAGGCCAATGCGTGCAAGAATTTGAGGAATATTAAACTTAATTAATTAGTAGGGGGCTAGATTATACGATGGAAATTTTAGCATTTGTAGCGATGAGTGCGAGGATAGGTTCGGTCGCTATCGCCTTAACTACTGAATCGAATAAGAAGGGGATTAACTGGATTTTAAAAGGGTAATTATATATAGTGTGTTATTTATAGTCACCTTGGTGATCGCCACTCAAGGCTTTACGACTAAGATGGAGGTGGCTTGATGTTGCCACTTCTTTTCCCCTTTATTTATTTCACTATTATTTTTTAAAATTAAGGGAAACTCAATTGTCGATATAGGGTGGGGCTTAGTCTTTGTGTTGCAAGGAATCTTTAATTTTATTGTCGGCTCGGTAAGCTATTCGATTATTAAATACAATCAATTTGATTTTTCTATGAGTCATAATTACATTGTAATAATTAGCTTGCTAATTGCTGACATTGGTCTGTTTGTCGAAGTGGTTGGCGATGAACAACTTAGATAACACATAAATAAAAACACAGGCAAATGACTCCGAACAGACTTATGGTCAATGCCCCGTCATCCTAATTATTTTAGAGAGATCTTAGTTTAGGTCGACCTATATATTAGTGGGTTCACCTTATTATTTATTCAAGCCGTTCATCCTGTTTATTATATCGTTCTAGTTATTTCTCCTCTAGTAATGGCGACAGTATTGATAAAAATATCTATTCCTTTATTAGAAAAAACATGTAGTAATATGAAGGTTGGCAAGAATATACTCAAAGAGTCCCTATGTTATTTCCATGGGGCAAGAAATAACATCTAATAAAATAACTTCCTAACAAACTGTTTTGAGACAGTTTGTTAGGAAGTTATTTTGTATTAAAGTTTGAAGTTAAAATGGATAGGAGGTTGGAGGTCAAATCTATTCACTACGAAGAGCTTCAACCGGGTTTTTGCGTGAAGCTTGTTTAGATGGAATTAAACCAGCAATAAATGATAGTAGAATGCTTAAGCCAATTAAGATAAGGGCATTTTTAAAAGATAAGCTGACTGTGACCTCTTCTAATAAGTGCAGCAATAAATTGTTTAAAGGAGTGTGTAATAAATAAGTAAACCCGATGCCTAATAATCCTGAAAACAAGCCGATAATAATCGTTTCAGCATTAAAAACCGTTGAAATATTTCTTTTTGAGGCGCCGATGGCTCTTAGAATACCAATTTCTTTTGTGCGTTCTAATACTGAGATATAAGTGATGATCCCGATCATAATCGATGATACGAGTAATGATACGCTGACAAAAGCAATGAGAACGTAGGTAATAACATTCACAATTTCCGAAACGGAAGACATGATTAAGCCGGCAAAGTCGGAGTAGGTAATTTTTTCCTTTTCACTAACAGTCTGATTATAAGCTTCAATTGCGTCAGAAATAGCTTCTTTATCAGCAAAATCATCTGCATAAATACTGATTGCAGAAGGATTTTCAGTAGAAACGACACCAAATTCTTTTAAATTAGTGTCGTAACTAGCCGGTGCAATTGAAGAATCATAAATTTCAAGAAGGGACGAATCATCCAGGTCTTTAACGACTTGATTAAATGGATCCGCGATATTAGCCGGATTGTCAGCTAAATTTGGCTCTGTTGTTGCGAACGGTTCTAAGCTTTGCTGTTTTGCTTGAATTTGCTTAATAAATTCAGCTTGTTGACTGAGGGTGAAATCCTCTAAATAATGATAGACATCTTCAATTTTTTCTCTATCGTTAGCTGCTTCAAAAGCTAGACCATTTAAAACGTTGGTTTTTGGTTGCTTTTTTTGTGCTTGAACGATGTCACTTTGATTGACATAAGCCATTAAAAAGTTTCTTAATTTGCGTGTATAAGCAAGCGGAGTGCGAATGGTTAAGGTTTTAGCATTATCAACTGGTTGAATGATACCGGAAATTTTTATCGGGATAGCTTTTTCTTTAACAACTTTTTCAATCGTTAAGGGATCGTCAGTCAGTTTTTGATAATTACCTCGCGCGTTTTTCTCATAGTAATCACTGCGAGGTAATAAATAAAAAGTTTGATTGCGTAGGTCTTTAAACCGAAGTGTCTTTTTTTCGAGGTGAAGTTCTTCATCATTTTCTATTTGATTGAGAATTTTCTCATAATCTTCAGAGGGGAGCATGCCAAACTCGTAAAAATCAGAAAGGCTGATTTCATTGGCTTCATTTACAACCAGCACCATCTCATTATATTTTTCAGGCCATTTACCATCGATTAAATGATAATTATCCTTTACAACTGGGCTAATAACTTGCTCACCTTGACCTGGAAGAAGTTCGCTAATTTTTGTGTTGGGTTGATTAAACGAGTTTGAAGTGGAACTAAAGTTTGTTCTTGGTTGTCGATTCACACTTTCAAAAGAACTACCATCAGTATTGATCAAACGCTCATTTTCGTCGTAGGCGAATAAATCAAAATTGATAGCGTAAGAATAAACGATACCATTTTTGCCGACATAGTTAGAAAGTTTATTGTCATCTTGATCTAAATATTTTTTGAAAGCTGTTAAATTATTTTGGCGAAAAGAAGAATTGAACTCACTCATTTGTTCAAGCGATTCATTGTTACTGTAGATGACGTCTAAATTTTCATTGTTAGAGTCGGTATCTTCTGTTTCTTTAGTAGAAGTTTCCGCTCTTCTTGCCGACATTAATTGATTAAAGTCGACAGACTCTTGTTCAATGGTTATTGGATAGGCCGACATAGTCTCTTCTTGGACGTTATCAATATAGTTATTCACGCCGGTCGATAGCGATAGAATGAGGGCAATTCCAATAATCCCGATGGACCCTGCAAAAGCTGTCAAAAACGTTCGGGCTTTTTTAGCGTTTAAATTATTAAAACTTAACGACAAGGCCGTAAGAAACGACATGGAAGACTTGCCCATGCTTTCATGCTTAGAGTTTTTGTTTTCTTCAATGGCTAAAGGATGGGTGTCAGAAATGACTTTGCCGTCTTGCAATTCAATAATGCGGTTGGAGTATTGGTGAGCCAATTCAGCATTATGAGTAACCATCACGACCAAACGTTTTTTGGCAACGTTTTTTAATAGGTTCATTATTTGAAGGCTAGTCTGTGTATCTAAGGCTCCTGTCGGTTCATCGGCTAAAAGAATATCTGGCTCATTGACTAATGCTCGTGCGATCGCAACTCGTTGCATTTGCCCCCCAGATAATTGATTGGGCTGTTTGTTGATATGATCTTTTAACCCTACTTCCTCTAAGGCTTTGATAGCTTTTTGCTTCCGAAGCTTGGCTGAAATTCCTGAAATAGTAAGTGCCAATTCAACATTGGATAAAACGGATTGGTGAGGGATTAAATTATAGCTTTGAAAGACAAAACCGACCGAGTGGTTGCGGTATGAATCCCAGTCTTTGTCTTTATAATTTTTGGTTGAAATGCCATTAATAATAATATCACCACTGTCATAGCGGTCCAAGCCGCCAATGATATTGAGTAACGTCGTTTTACCTGACCCGCTGTGACCTAAAATAGATACAAACTCATTGTCTCTTAAATTGAACGTCACATTATCCAAGGCTTTTTGCTTAAAGCCCCCTGTATGGTAACTTTTGGTTATTTTTTCTATTTGGTGCATTGTAAAACTCCTTCATTGAAAGATTTACGAATAAATGGTAATAGTCTCATTTCAAACAAAGTATATCACTAATACCGACCTAATTCGATCCTAGCGCAAACAAAAAATAGCAACACAATATCTTCCACCTAAAAAAACTCAAGTCGAAAGTTTTAAGGTATGCGTGGGAAGCCTTGCGATAAAATAGTAAGTGTGATCAATTGTCTGATAAGGATGTTTTTTATATTGTTTGCTTAATGGGACATGAACGACTAAAATAATCCGTCAGGTAACGATTGGAGCATTATTTTATAATATAAATCTATCAGTTTCTAAAATGACACCAAGGGGAGCTAGTTTGTAGGATGCTTAAAGGGAACAGTGCATAAGTTTTCCAAGCAAAAGCCATTGTGGCCTACCACTTAATTAAATAGAATTTTAAGAAGTTATCTAATAAATCAGGCCTATTTATCAGAAACTCTGATAGGTCCGCGGCCTGTTAGTAAGTTATAATAGCATCAGGAATATTATTTAGATGCATCCATCCAAGATGTTGAGAGTGGTTTTGTTTATAGGAAGCCTGTTGTTCACAAAAGCGGTAGGACTTAAATAATGCTAGTGCAACTAATAGAAAAAGAGCGAGGGGTTAATTTTGAATAGTAAGCGTATGTTAGATTGTTTCGCAAGTGATTTTGCTACGATGACTTCCTCGGATTTACTCAATAGTATACGAGCTAATGAAGGCAGAACTTTATTAGTAGAATTAAGAGAAGATCGAACTCCTCACCTACCTGATCTTACTAACAGTGAACTTGCTCGAGCCGCTGGTGCGGATTTGATTTTGCTCAATCAAGTAGATGTTTTTAATCCAAAGATATGGGCTTTACCAGATACGCCACATCCAATTGAAACTTTGAAACAGTTTGTCCAACGTCCCATCGGTGTCAATTTAGAACCGGTAGCCAGTGAGGGACATTATTTGGAAAAAGTAAAGAGCCTAGTTGAGGGGCGTATATGTAGTGTTGAAAGCTTAAAAAGAGTGGAAGAATTGGGGTTAGATTTTATATGCTTAACAGGAAACCCACAATCCGGAGTTAGTAATCAGGCAATAGTAGAAGGTATTCGTCTGGCGAAAAACCATTATTCTGGCATTGTGATTGCTGGCAAAATGCATGGGGCAGCCTATGATGAACCTATTTCTTCAGAAGAATGGGTGCAACACTTTTTGACAGCTGGGGCTGAAATTATCATATTACCTCAAGTTGGAACCGTGCCTGGTTACTCGATAGAAGAGTTTAGGCGCAGTTGTCAGTTGATTCACAAAGTGGGGGCTTTGAGTTTAGCAGCTAACGGGACGAGTCAGGATTGTTCACAAAAAGAGGTGGTTACTCAATTGGGATTAACTGCTAAAATAGGTGGTGCAGATATTTTGCATATTGGTTGTTCAGGTAGTGGGGGCATTGCCCCGTTTGAAAATATTATGCAATTATCGATTGCCATTCGAGGGTTGAATCACACGCTTAGAAGAATGGCCATATCCAATCTTCGATAAAGACTCTGCTTCAAGACTTATTACTAAAAAAGATGGAAAGGATGTGGTAGGCTAGAATAGATAATTATTTAGGGATTTAGTCATTCCAACAACTTAAAGAATAAAGGAGAAAAATATGAAAAAAACATTAAAAAGCATCTTAGCAGCATCGCTCACTTTATCAACTGTGTTAGCACCTTTAACAGCTATGGCTCAAGAAGAAAATGCAGGTATAGAAATTAGCTTTATGATTCCTGATTGGGGAGCTCCATCGGATGAAATGTTGGCTAGATTTGAAGAAGAGTATGGGATTAAAGTCAATGTTTTACCAACTAGTTGGGACGATATTCGTGATAAGTTAGCGATTGCAGCTGCAAGTAACACGGTGGCAGCGGATGTCTTTGAAGTAGATTGGTCTTGGATGGGAGAATTCACCAGCGCAGATTGGTTGGCTCCTATTGATTTGCCAGATGCGGATGCTTTTCCAGCAATCGAGCAATTTATGCTAAACAATGAGGTCTATGCAGTCCCTTATGCAAATGATTTTCGGATTGCCTACTACAATACAAAAATGTATGAGGAGGCTGGCTTAGAAGAACCGCCAGTAACTTGGGATCAAGTGATGGAACAAGCTAAAACTATTAAAGATGCTGGAATTACAGAATACCCAGTATCGCTTCCGTTAGGTGCGGATGAAAATTTAACGACTACTTTCTTCTGGTTGGCTTATACACGCAATGGTATTTTATTTAATGAGGATAATACTTTGAATGAAGAAGCGTCTCTCGATGCATTAACTATTATTAAGGCTTTATCAGATGAAGAATTAATTAATCCAGGTAATGTGAACGGTTCGGGAATGGATGCTTACAGACAGATTAACTCAGGAGATACTGCCTTTATAGTAGGCCCATCTTCATTTGTTGGTCGCGTTAATAATGAAGAGGAGTCAACAGTAGTTGGACAGGTAAAACCAATTTTACTGCCAGGTGTTGATGCAAACGCTGAAAGAACAGTACCTTTCCAAGAAGCAGTAGGTATTTCACCAAATACTGAAAATATGGAAGCTGCTCAAACCTTCGTTAAGTGGTATACTTCCGAAGAAACTCAATTAGAATTATTTGATGCGGTAGGAGCACTTCCTACACGATTAAGCATCTTACAGCAGCTAATTGATGAGGAAAAGATTAAAAACACAGGTGCGATGGTTGAATTGGCTGAAATGGTTGAATCACCATTCCCAAATGGGGTGCCAGAATATTACACCGAAATGAGTGCCGAAATTTATAATACTATCAATAAAATGGTAACTTCAGATCTTTCTGCCGAAGAGGTTGTTAAAGAATTAGTTGAAAAAGTAAATAGTGTTGTTGAGGAATTTGCTGAGTAATTAATAATAAATCTAGGTGTAGTACACTACACCTAGATTTAAATTTTTAAGGGTTGATCCGTGCTATTATAAAAATGATAGTAGGGATCAATGATTTAAAAGGAGTTTATTATGAAAAAATCTAAAAAAGCCATTTTTCTAATCTTACCCATGATGCTTATCATGGGATTGTTCGTCTACTTACCAATTGTACGCACCTTCATCTACAGTCTTCATGCGTTTAAATTAAGTAGACCAGACCGCTTTAAGTTTATCGGACTCGATAATTATAAAGAGGTTTTACTCTCAGAAGATTTTCATCATGCTTTTCAAAATAGTTTGATGGTTTTTTTATTAGTCGTCTTTTTAACCGTCATTTCCAGCATTGTTGTGGGACTTTTGCTCAATAAGCGGACAGTTATTAGCCCAATGCTAACGGGTATTGCAATTGTTCCTTGGGCTTTGCCCCCCCTAGTTAATGGTATTGTCTGGCAATTTATTTTTCATCCCAGTTATGGTTTTATGAATAAATTATTGATGAGTCTTTCAATTATTGATCAGCCAGTTGCTTGGATTAATAATCGTTATTTACTCCTAATTGTCGTTTCAATTGTAATTGCTTGGCGGGTGGTACCTTTTTGTGCCATTTTAATTTTGGCAACCCTACAAACAATTCCTAAAGAAATCTACGAAGCGGCTAAAATGGATGGTGCCAGTCGTTATTCAGAGTTTTTCTATATAACGCTAAGAATGATTTTGCCTACACTTTCAATTGTGTTAATCCAAGCAACTATGGCAGGTTTAAATGTTT
Source organism: Facklamia sp. P12937 (assembly GCF_050409505.1). Lineage (NCBI taxonomy): Bacteria > Bacillati > Bacillota > Bacilli > Lactobacillales > Aerococcaceae > Facklamia > Facklamia sp. P12937. Next base: position 70,757 of record NZ_JBNUPI010000009.1, on the reverse strand, counting down.
TTGATGAGGTAATTTCTTTAGTAGGTTACCGTTATGAAGGACAAACCCTTTTAATATATAATTATTTAAATACCTTTAGCTTTTTAGACTTTGGTCTAGGGTCAGCGATTACCTATATAATCATGATTTTATCGGGGATTATTGGTTACTTTTATATTCGTTCGCTAAGATTGGAGGGAGATCATGCTTAAAAATAAACGTTGGGATTGGTTATACATTATAACTGTAATTATCTTTCTGCTATTCACTTTAGGTCCCCTTATTTGGGCTTTTATAATTAGTGTCACCCCTAAAGCAGAATTAATGAAAGCGGGAGGTCGCTTTCTACCTAGTCAAGCAACTTTTACAAATTATCAAAGCTTGTTTGATCCGACAGATAAGGCACATATAACCATTTTTAATGGCTTAAAGAATTCCTTAATTAGTTCCTTATATACTCTCTTTATTGGGGTACCTTTAGCTGTTTTAACCAGTTACGCTATGGTGCGTTTTCGCTTTCGCTTACGAAAAGTGATTTTACGCTTATTATTGATTACCATCGTTATTCCTGTGTTTACCACCATCATTCCAATATTTGCTATTTTTTCAAACTATCAGTTGCTGGATAAGCTTTTCTGGATTAGTGTCATTTATGTGACTGCTTTTTTACCTCTAGCAACTTGGATGTTGATTACGCATTTTAATAAGATTCCTAAAGAAATGTGGGAAGCAGCAGAACTCGATGGTTGTACAGAATGGCAGCTTTTCTGGAGGGTGATTTTACCCATGTCACGAACAGCTATTATTACCTGTGTCTTAATTCTCTTGTTAATGAGTTGGAGCCAATTTCAAATCCCAATGATTTTAACGTCAACTCAGAATAATAAAGTAATTACCCTAGTTCTATCTGAGTTTATGACAAGAGATGCTATTGACTATAGTATGATTGCAGCCTCTGGTTTAATAGCTATTATTCCACCAGCAGTTATCGCAATGGTTTTTAGAAAAGATCTTGTATCAGGTTTATCAGCAGGGTCAATTAAAGGATAGTATTTCCTAGAAAGGAACAATCCCCACTCCAATTCCCAGAAATGAAAGATGACTTTTTGCTCTTCTTTGCAAACTAGTGATTTGAGGCATTGAGTCAGGATGGATATCTTTAGAACCATAAATATGCTCTAAGGCCATATCAGGATAGGCAGAATGGGCGATTAGGTCAAAGTTACTTGAAAAAGATAGAATATTGCTTTGAGATCCTAATAAAAATGAGTTGTTAGGATTTAAGAGCCAAGAATAACAGTAAAAGTATTGTGCTGGGAAATTAGTTAAATATCTTTTTTTAAAGGCTCGAGCTAAGTAAAAAGCAGTTGAAGAGTGTGCTTCATCAATTAAACTATCTTGCATGATGTGGACACTAATAATAGGGAGAGCATCTTGAAGGATTTTACTACCGTTATTAATGTAAGAAATGTCTTTAGGAAGAGTGGCTGAATCAAAAAGAGTAAATTCAAATTGAAGCTCGCCTAACTTGAAAATCCTAAGACGAAAGATACGTGCTAACCATTCAAAATCATCTGTTGATAAACCGACAGACTGGGATAAGTTAATACGTAAAAAAAGGTCGGATAGTGTATTTTGTAATATATTAAGAGGGAGATCGTACTTTTTATACAGCTCTATTAAAGCTTGAATACATACAATCATAATGACCAATTGTTGCCAATCATTTAGTTGAATATTAGTTAGCAGAAAGTCTTGCTTAATAATTTGCTGTAAAACTGCCAAGTAAACTGTTTGATTATCTTTAAAGTCTTTTAACGCTCTTTGAATGGTTGTTAATTCAATCTGGCGAGACTTAATGGTTTGAGACTGATTGTATTTTTGACAAAAGGTTTGGATTTGTTGGCTATCAATCGAAAAGTTTTTAAACCAGTTTTGGTAGAAATACGAGTATGATAAGTAGGTCATGGTTGCTCCTCCTTGAAGATTTAAAATAAGTATAGCACGGGATCCTACTAAGCACACAAATTTGTTAAAGGAATGATTAAATGTCTAACGGGTTAACCATATATTTTGTCCGTCATGGTGAAACGTTTTTTAATAAGAATGGGCGTACCCAAGGGTGGTGTGATCCTTTATTGACAGCAGAAGGGATTCAAGCAGTTAAAGATTTAGGCGAAAAATTAAGTAAGGTTAAATTTGATGCGGCGATTGTAAGTGATTTAAAGAGAACACGTACCACAGCCGAAATTCTCATTGAACAAAGTATCTATCCGAATTGGATGATTCCCATTATAGAAATGGCAGATTTTCGAGAAATTAGCTTTGGTTCCTTTGAAGGTATGGAAAGCTATCAAACTTGGGATATCATAAGGAGATATTTGGGTTTTGATTCTGTAGAGAGTATGTTGAGAAATACAACAGAAAAACAAAGGCTGACAGCATTACAACCTGCTGACCCTCTAGGTCAAGGAGAAGACTATGCTGTTTATTGTAAGCGTCTTAAAGAAGGAATGGATAAATTGTTTAATGAATTAATTGAGACGGAGGCTTGTATCTTATTTGTTGGACACAGTATCAATATTCGCCATATACTTCAAATTCTATTACCAAAAACAGAACATATTGATGAGTTTTATGATATGCGGTCTATGAATAATGGGGGCGTGGTAATTATTCAAAAAGTAAGAGAGGGCTTTAAACTCAAACAGTTTATAGACAAAAAGTTCGTTTAACTAACAGAGGGTTGTTTTTGTTCACTTTAGACAAAACACATTGTAAAGTTGAGCAAATATAACAATGAGAAATGAAACCGTTTTACACTATAATGTATGCAAGATACAAATGGGCAAAATTTGGAAAGGGTGCGAACTATGATAAAAATTTCACCAGCAGAAATCGATCGCCAAATGGATTGGATTTCGAGTATTTCTGATAAAGAAGGAAAAGGTACTACAAGACTTTTATATAGCAAATCATGGATTGAAGCTCAGAATGCCTTGAAAGAACTTTTTGAAAAAGAGGGGATGAAGGTAGAGTTCGACGAAGTAGGGAATATGTTTGCAACAGTTGAAGGTAGTGAAGAGCCAGAATCAATCATCGCCTCAGGATCGCATATTGATACAGTTGTTGATGGTGGTCGTCTAGATGGCCAATTGGGTATTATGTCTGCCTACTTAGCGATTAAGGGGTTGGTTGAAGAATACGGCCAACCAAAGAAATCTTTGCGAATTGTTTCGATGGCAGAAGAGGAAGGCTCTCGTTTTCCATATGCCTTTTGGGGATCTAAAAATATTTTTGGTTTAGCGAAAAAAGAAGATGTTGAAACCATTAAGGACAATGACGGTGTTCCTTTTGAGACAGCTATGAAGGAAGCAGGCTTTAATTACCTTGTAGATTCTCCACGCTTTAATCACTTTGATGCTTTTGTAGAATTACATATTGAACAAGGAAACTTCTTGGAAAATGCAGGCAAAAAAGTTGGGGTTGTTAATGCCATAGTGGGGCAAAAACGCTACACCATTAAATTAAAGGGTGAAGCTAATCATGCCGGAACGACCTTAATGAGATATCGTAAAGATGTCATCGACTGTTACGCTAGAATTGTTTCTGAAGTCATTGATAAAGCAAATGAAATTGGCGATCCTTTAGTCGTAACCTTTGGCCACGTAGAAGTAAAGCCTAATGTGGTGAATGTTGTTCCTGGAGAAATGGAATTTTCAATTGATACTAGACACACTAACCAGGAAGCTCTCGATGAGTTTGCTGTATTTATTGAAACAACTATTGAGAAACATTGTCATGAAAAAGCGATTGAAGTAGAAATGAATTTATGGATGAATGAGCCACCAGTGCCAATGGATCCTGAGATTGTTAAAGTTTTAGAAAAAGTTTGTCAGGATAACCAATTAAATTATCAAATCATGCATTCAGGAGCGGGGCATGATTCACAGATATTTGCTCCACAAGTTCCAACAGCTATGATCTTCGTTCCTTCCATCAAAGGAATTAGTCATAATCCGGAAGAACATACCGAGGCGGTGGATATTGTTGAAGGGATACAAGCTTTAGCAGAGGCCTTAAAAGAATTGGCCTATTAAAATAATTTGGAGGACTTTTAATAATGGAACATAATGATGTCTTAGTAAGACAAGAACAAATTGATTTGTTTAAATCAAGGGGATATACCAATGATGACATATTGCCTAATAAGCCAGAACAACGTAGTATGTCAACACTTAACTTCTTTACTCTGTGGATGGGATCGGTCCATAATATTCCTAATTATCTAACTGTTGGTGGCTTTCTAGCTTTAGGGGTGGCACCTATTCACGTGTTCTTAGCTATCATTTTGGCGGGACTAGCAGTAGCGGGACTAATGACAGTTAACGGTAAAGCAGGGTCTATGTATGGCATTCCATTTGCCATTCATTTACGTTCTGTTTATGGTAGTGCAGGATCTAAATTGCCTGGCTTTCTAAGGGGAGTTGTGGCAGCTATTGCTTGGTTTGGGGTCCAAAACTATGCAGGTTCGAAAGCTTTGTTGATCTTAGTAAGTAGAATTTGGCCAGCTTTCTTGAATGTTGGTGAAGGCATTAATATTTTAGGCCTTTCTGTACCAGCCTTTTTATCATTTGTAGTCTTCTTCTTGATCAATGTAATGATTGGCTTAGGGGGAGGCCGCGTATTAAACAAATTTACAGCTATACTAAATCCACTTATTTATGTTGTGTTCGGAGGAATGGTTGTTTGGGGATTGAGTGTAGCGGGCGGGTTTGGACCAATTTTCGACCATGTAACAGCTGTTAATCAATCGGTTGCAACCCCTCTAGCCTATTTGATTATTATTGCATCTACCTTATCTGTTTGGGCAGCTCCAGGAGTAAGTGTTTCTGACTTTACTCAAAACGCAACTTCCACCAAGTCTCAAACAATAGGACAAATCTTATCGTTGTTAGTTGGGTATGTCATTTTTGCTTTTGCAAGTATCACTGTTTTAAATGGTGCGGCCATTACTGGTGTTTCACATCAAGGAGATGTCTTACAAATTATTAATCAATGGGACTCTATGCCGGCTATTTTCTTGGCTTCTTTTGTCTTATTGATGACAACCGTTTCAACTAATGCGACTGGTAATATTATTCCAGCAGCCTTCCAGTTAACAGCTCTTTTTCCACAAAAAATTAATTATCGTAAAGGTGTTATCATCGCAAGTATTATCAGTTTTATCATAATGCCTTGGAAATTCATGGAGTCAGGGAGTGTAATTCTAGTTTTCCTTAACTATATTGGAAGCTTGTTAGGCCCTGTAGCCGGTGTTATGATTGCTCACTTCTACTTTGTGGACAAACAAAAGATCGACTTGGATTTACTATACTATTCACCAGAGCAAGCAGCGGATAACCCTTATTCTGGTGTCAATAAGAAAGCTTATATCGCAACCATTTGTGGGTTTGTTGTTTCAATTGTCGGACAATTTATCCCAGCCCTAGAGTTTCTGTCCCAAATCTCTTGGATTGATGGTTTTGTAGTGGGATTACTTGTTTACTTTGTATTAAATCGTGCAGAATAATTAAATTTAATTATTTTGGACGCTTAATAAAAATTTATTAGGAGGTTATTTTATGTCATATGATTTAGTCATCAAGAATGGTCAAGTCATTTTAGAAAGCGGCGCAGTTGTGACCGATTTGGCAGTCAAAGACGGAAAGATTGCTGCAATTGGTGAAAATTTATCGGCTGAGCAAGAGGTTGACGCTAAAGGATTAATTGTTAGTCCGGGAATGTTTGATTGTCACGTTCATATTACTGAAAATGGTGGTGGGTATCGTGATGAGTGGGAAGGTTATGTTACAGGAACTTCTGCTTGTGCTAAGGGAGGAGTAACTTCTTTCTTAGAAATGCCATTGAACCAAGTACCAGCAACAACTGATGAAGCGAGTATTAAGGACAAATACCAATCTGGTCAAGGTAAATTAAAAGTGGATGTTTTCTCATTTGGAGGACTCGTTCCTTATAATGTTGAAACAGGTGGTATTCAAGAATTATATGAGAACGGTGTAACGGCCTATAAATGTTTTATGGCAACTTGTGGCGACCGTTCAATTGATGGAGACTTCCAAAATGTGGATGACTATTCACTCTACGAAGGGATGAAACAAATTGCGAAGACAGGAAAAGTTCTAGCTATCCATGCTGAAAATGCAGCGATTACTGATCGCCTAGGTGAAAAAGCAAAAGCGGAAGGCAAATCAAAATTGTCAGAGTATGTGGCGACTCGTCCAGTCTTTACAGAGGTGGAACCTATTCAACGAGCAATTCTTTTTGCTAAAGAAACAGGCTGTCGTATTCATATCTGTCACGTGGCTTGCCCAGAAGGTGTGGAAGCAGTTATTAAAGGGCAACAAGAAGGTGTCGATGTCACTTGTGAGACTTGTTTACATTATTTATACTTTACAACAGACCAATTAGATGCTATTGGAAATGTGGCTAAATGTTCACCACCAATCCGTGATAAAGAAGCTCAAGATGGTTTATGGGATTATGTCTTTTCAGGGGATATTATTTCATCAATCTCTGATCATTCTCCATGTACCCCAGACTTGAAAGATAAAGAAAATGCATTTGATGCTTGGGGCGGTATCTCAGGCGTACAAAATGATGTCGATGTGTTCTTTGATGAAGCAGTTAATAAGCGTGGTATGTCTCTTGAGCAATTTGCACAAGTGATTGCGACACAACCAGCCCGTCGTTTTGGTATTGATGATACAAAAGGAAGCTTATCAGTAGGCAAAGATGCAGATATCGTTTTAATTGATCCTAATAAATCTTACGTCTTAACTGCTGAAGATTTAGAATATCGCAATAAGATCAGTCCTTATATTGGTAGCGAAATTGGTGCAACTGTTATGGCTACTTATGTAAGAGGACATGAGGTTTATAGCATAGATAAGGGAGTAACAGAGGAGTTTGTTGGAGAATTTAAATAATTAAATATAGACTAATTTGTTTTCAGAAGAAGCAAATAGTCCCTAAGAATAGATTGGATCTAATTCTTAGGGGTTTTTTAATACCAACAGAAGACTTTTTAATTAGAAGAGCAAAGTGATGATTGGTATGGTAACGACTGAGAGCAGAGAAGTCATAAAGACCATCTGACTAGCAAACTCAGGATGATTGTCGTAATTTTGAGCAAACATAGCTACATAAGATGCTGTCGGCATAGCTAACATGATAGTCGGAATAATTAACTCATAGTTTGAGAAATTAAAAGCTTTTAAAGTAAAGAGAATTATTAGAGGTATAAAAACGAGTTTGAGTAAAGCTTGAATATATAAGAATTTATTAGCGAATATCTTAGAAATATCACTGCGCGATAGAATTAAACCAACAACAATCATGGCTAGCGGTGAAGTTGCCGGGCTTAAAATATTCAAAACTTTATCCAAGGGTTGAGGAACTCGCCAACTAAAAAGAAAGAAGATTAAACCAACGACTATCGATAAGATGCCGGGACTTAGAACAATTTTTTTCCAATTAAATTCTACCTTACCTGAACCGTTTCTTCCCATTAAATAAATACCAATTGACCATGAGACAGTTTCAAATAAAAACCCGGCGCCGATAACAGCATAGAATAGAGCTTCTTCTCCTAAGAGATTACTAACAATAGGGTAACCCATAAAAGAGGTATTAGATAAAAGAAGGGCCACTCTAAAAACATCCTGCTCGGAAATACTTAACTTAGTTTGTTTAGCAACTAACCATCCTAATAACAACATACCAGCATAACAAATGGCTACAATTATTAGAATTGTAAAAGCTCTTTGCACACGTTCAATATTAAAATCTAATTGCATGGCATTAAAGATGGTTGCCGGCATGGTGATATACAAAACAAGGTTCGTAATATCTTTTTGACCTTGAGCACTGATTACTTTCCACCTACCAGCAAAAAAGCCAATAATAATAAGAATGAATAAGACGAGCACACTTTGAAGCGTGGACATAAAATCTAACTGCATAAAAACATCCTTTCAATTTTTATTTAATTTGATAACGAATCAAGCCACTCTATGACTTGCAGATAAACCTCTCTCCCTTTTGTTAAATTTGTTCGATCGAAATCATGATCTGCAGAAGCAACCTCAATCAAATGACTTTGATTAGCGAATTTGTTTAGTTGTTTTGATTGTTGAATGGGAACATCAGGGTCTTTATCAGCATGGACAAGAAGTAAAGGAGGTAGTAGGTTAATTTGCTCTTTAGTGAGTGAAAAACTGTTTGGATCATCCGTTAGAAATTCAATCCAATTTCCAACTTGTCTACAATAGAGGTAGATTAAATAACGCTCATTTTCGTTTCCCTGACTGATAGGTTTGTTTTGAATGAAAGTCTCGATTAATTCTTTGGACACTTTCGCAAATTTATTATGGTAAGGATTAGGATAGATAAAGTTTGCATCATTTAACTTGTAATAGCCATAAAAGCTGATGATAGTTTTCAACCATTTAGAAGACCTTCTTGTAGCTAGTTGTAGGGCAAGATAAGCTCCGGCTGACCGGCCAAATAGATTGTATGAAGGATCTATTTGGCCTGCTAATTGATAACCTGCATTTTGATACCATTCAAGAGTTTTGCTTAAAAGATTAATGATTTGCTCTAAATTACTTTCAGGAGCTAATAAGTAGTCAAGAGCTAGTATCGAATATCCTTTACTGTTAAGTAATTCGATATATTCGCCCGGCAAGTCTTCGCGTTGGCCAAAAATCAGTCCACCACCGTGAAGATAAATCAACATCTGGCTTTGTGGCAGTGAAGATCTATATAGTGTAGCTGAAATTTTATAGTGAGGAGTTTGAAAAACATCAATTATTTGTCGAATTTAAATCACCTTCTTCTAAATAGGGAGATGGAGCCCATTCTTGTAAGGTTATTTTAACATTCTTTTTAACGCATCCACTACAAATTTAAAATGAAAGAAACCTTATTTTTGTTCGAAATGAACAAAAGAAGGCGTTTTATTTGTAAACTGAGCAATCGAATTATATGAAGGAAAACGATATAATAGTAGACAAAGGGAGGGGTTTTCTTGTTATTCACAAAAATTCAAAAAGGTAATTATCAAGACTCTATTAACTTGATGCTTTTATCAGCAGAAATTAATAAAGTTGATGGTGTTACTCAAGCACAAGTTATGATGGCGACGGATGCAAATAAGGATATCTTTAAAGGGGCCGGTTTATCTACTCCTGAATTAGAATCTGCCGGTGCTAATGATTTGGCAATTGTAGTTGAAACAGAAGATCAAGCAGTTTTTGACAAAGTTTTAGAAGAAATCGATCATTTTCTGGCAGACCTAACGGTTAAGAAAGAATCTGATAATAAGGTAGATGTTGATAACTGGGAGGAAGCAATGGAAGCTTTACCAGATGCTAATTTAGCCTTAGTATCTATTCCAGGAGAGTATGCAGCCTATGAGATAGAAAAGGCGCTTGATAATAATTTACATGTTTTCTCATTCTCAGATAACGTTTCAATGGAAGATGAAGTGAGACTAAAAGAGAAGGCGCATGAAAAAGGACTCTTATTCATGGGGCCTGATTGTGGGACAGGAATCATTTCGAGTATTCCAATGGCCTTTACCAATGTTGTGAAACCAGGAAATATTGGCGTGGTTGGAGCTTCAGGGACAGGCATTCAAGAAGTCACAACTATTATTGATCGTTTAGGTGGTGGAGTAGTTCACGCTATTGGTACTGGTGGTAGAGACTTGAAGGAAGCAGTTGGCGCACGTACCATGATTGACGCCATTATCGCTTTAGAAAAGCACCCATTGACAGATGTCATCTGTGTTATTTCTAAACCACCTGCAAAAGAAGTAAGGGATCAAGTTGTTAAAGTATTACAATCCCTATCTAAGCCTGTAGTAGCCATTTTCTTAGGTGAAAAACCAACCGAACATATTGGTAATGTAGCTTTAGCTTATACATTAGAAGAAGCAGCTAGAATAGCAATAGACTTAGCTAATGGTGAAGAAGTCAAAGCTAAATATGTGGACGGGTTAGATAACCAAATCCAATCTCAATTAAAAGATAAAACAGTAAAAGGTCTCTACTCAGGTGGAACATTAGCAAATGAAGCAGCTATGCTAATTGCAGATGCTTTAGAACTAGGAGATATTCAAAACGAAGAAGGTTACATCTTAAATACGCACGGTTTCCAAGTGATGGACTTAGGAGACGATGTTTATACACAAGGTAAACCACATCCAATGATTGACCCAAGTATTCGAATTGAAAAGTTAGAAGAAGCTTTTGCAGATGAAAAGACAGGTGTTATTTTATTAGATGTTGTCTTAGGATATGGTTCACACCCAGATATGGCTAATGCTCTGATTCCTACTATTCAAGAAAATCTCTCAAAATTGGTTGATAGTGAACGTGAAGTTTATGTTGTTGCGACTGTAACGGGAACACCAAACGATCCTCAAGATTACGATAAGGCTGTAGCCAACTTAAAAGAAGCGGGCGTTTATGTTGAAACAACTAACGCAAAAGCGATTCGTTTAGCTTTAGAATTGATGGGCGTTCACTATCAATTTGCTGCTAAAGAACATGTGGCTTATACAGGCGAAAAGATCGAATTACCTAGTCCAAGTGAACACGTTCAAGAATTAGTGATGACTTCTCCACGTGTTATAAATATTGGTATCGAAAGTTTTGTGGATCCAATTATTAAGTTTGGAGGCAAAGCTATTCAATACAACTGGCGACCAAAAGCAGGTGGCAATAAGAAATTAATCAAGATCTTAAATGAACTAGAAAAACATGCAGAGGCTATTGATGAAGCCAACCAGAAAGTAATTGGTCGTATGCGAGATTCGCAACCTTACTTAATCGATGTGAAATATGCTAAAGAGGTTATCCCAGAATTAAATACGGATAAAAAAGTTGTTTTACATGCTGGACCACCAGTGAAATATGAAAACATGACGGGTCCAATGCAAGGTTCAGTTATTGGAGCGATGCTATTTGAAGGCTGGGCTTCCAATCATGAAGAAGCACAACAACAAATTGATGCTGGAGAAATCACCTTCATGCCTTGTCACCATGTGGGCGCAGTAGGCCCTATGGGCGGAATTACTACTGCTAATTTCCCTGTCTTTATCGTTGAAAATAAAGCAGACGGCACCACTGGTTACTGTATTATGAACGAAGGGATCGGAACGGTATTACGTTTCGGAGCCAACAATGAGGAAGTTATTACTCGTCTTGAATGGATGCGTGATGTATTAGGGCCTGTATTAGGACAAGCGTTACGTCAAATTGAAGGTGGTATTAATGTCAATGTTATGATTGCTAAAGCCATTACCATGGGTGATGAATTCCACCAAAGAAATATTGCGGCTTCCCTTGTATTCCTAAAAGAAATTGCTCCAATCATTACATCCTTAGATATTGATGCTAAACAAAAGCAGGAAGTGATTCAATTCTTAGCGGATACCGACCAGTTCTTCCTCAATATTGCGATGGCTACTGGCAAAGCGATTGTTGACTACGCACGTAAGATTCAAGAAGGCTGTATTGTTACCACTATGGCACGTAATGGTGAAAACTTTGGTGTTCGTATTGCAGCCATGGGTGACCAATGGTTTACTGCACCTGTTAATACGCCGAAGGGTCTATATTTCACTGGTTATAGTGAAGAAGACGGTAGTAAGGATATCGGAGACTCTGCAATTACAGAGACTATCGGTTTAGGTGGTTCAGCCATTGTAGCGGCCCCTGGAGTGACACGCTTTATCGGTGCAGGTGGTTTTGAAGACGCAGTTCGCATTTCCAATGAACAAGCAAAAATAGTCAGCGCACAAAACCCTAACTGGTCTATTCCAACTTGGGATTTCCGTGGAGCTAACTTAGGAATCGATATTCGTAAAGTTGTTGAAACAGGAATTGAACCAATTATTAATACTGGTATTGCACATAAGAAAGCAGGTGTCGGTCAAGTAGGTGCTGGAACGGTTACTGCTCCGATTGCTTGCTTTGAAAAAGCTTTAGTAGCTTTTGCGGAATCATTAGGAATTAAGGTGGATGAATAAGCTAGTAGCGGATAAAACAGCCCTATTGATCTCGACTTATCTTTTCCCCTTAGAAGATCAAATATATTGGGTCGACTCTGTCTTTGAACATGGGATTAATTTAGTCACAAGAAAGACAGAGGGTTCACAACAACTGATTTATCTTTCAGCAGTTAATCAAGAAAAGGCTTCTGTAATAGGCGTTCAGTTAGAAAACAAGCAAGTGTTTAATCAGTTGATGCGCTGTCTGAAGCCGGGTGAACAAATTCGACAGCGTAACCATTCATGGATTGTCTATACGCGCCCTTTACCCCTAAAAATTGATCTAGTCGACTATCAAAGATATTCTTGTTGTTTACCCGCTTATTCTTTAAAGCTAACCGTTAAAGATTTAAAACAGCTTATTGATAGCCTGAGAAAAGCCAAAGTTTATCAGCAATCGGCTTTTAATAAGTTAGCTACACTGCAAAATTACTATCAAAACAAATTGCTTGGCGATCTACAAAATGATTTATTGACTGATCCAGCTAAAATGTCAGATTTAGTCCAATTTCTTTTTGGTAAAGGGCTTGGACTAACTCCTTCGGGAGATGACTTTTTACAAGGAATGCTAGTTATGGAACAGAGTCTCTTAAGTCGCCGAGGTCCAATTGCTTCGTTTGAACAAACCTGTGTAATATTATCTAATCTCATCCAGCAAGCGCTGAAAGTAAAAGCAACAACTAAAGTTAGTCAAGCCTATTATCATGCTGCTTTAGCAAGACAAGTCAATCCGATATGGCTGAAATTGATTGAGGCGATAGAGAATCAAGCAACTGATCAGTTAAGTCAATCAATTCGTGCAATCCAATCGTATGGGCACACTTCAGGTAATGATATGCTCTTGGGAGCACAATTTTACTTACAACTAATACTAAAAAACAAACTTTTAAAAGGAGAGGTTTAAATGGGATATAAAAACAATAAAACAGGTTATAGAGAGGGTTTATTAGAAAGCCGTGCTGTGGTTGAGAAAGACTTATATGCAATTTTACCGCATGATGGTTTAGTGAATAATCAGATTCCAGGATTTGAAAATGTTTTGATTTCAATTTTAGGCTCACCTGCTCTTGGCGCTAGCTTTAATGATTATATTGCAGAGTTCCAAGAAGGCGGTAAGAACGAACGTGGTTTTGGTGGAGAAGGGCTTGAAACATTTGCTTATGTTATCTCAGGCAAATTAAAAGTAAGTGATGGTAAAGAAGAACACCTATTAACAGATGGTGGCTATGCTTTCTTCCCAGTAGATCAATTAATGTATCTAGAAAATGCTCAAAAAGAGATAACAGAAGTTTTCTTGTACCAACGACGTTATGATGCTATTGAAGGTCATGAAGCGCATAAAGTGGTGGGTAATAAAGCTGATTTACAACCAATTGAGTATGAAGGTATGAAAGACGTCCTCTTATGGAACTTCTTGCCAACAGATGATTTTGGCTTTGATATGAATATTCATATTCTTGAATTCCAACCAGGAGCTAGTCATGGATATATCGAAACCCACTATCAAGAACATGGTGCTTATCTACTTTCTGGTCAAGGAATGTATAACCTTGATAATAAGTGGTTCCCGGTCGAAAAAGGTGACTACATCTTTATGGGAAGATATTCTTTACAATGTGCTTATGCTGTTGGACGTGACGAACCTTTATCTTATGTTTATTCTAAAGATGCTAACCGCAACCCTAAACTATAGGAGGATAAAATGACAGATAAAAATGAAACAGTAAAAATTCAAGCCAGTCGTCTACAAGACTTAATAAAAAAGAAGTTAATGGCAGCAGGACTACCAGAAGATTCGGCTTTAGAAACGGCTAAACACTTAACTTATGCTGATTTATCTGATATTCATTCTCACGGAGCTGTTCGTGTTGCATATTATGCTGAACGCATTGCCAAGGGGGGCGTGACCAAAGAACCGAAGATTACTTATACAAAAACAGGTCCTGCGACAGCTACTTTTGATGGTGACAATGGTCAAGGACATTATATTGCTAATCTTGCTTTAGAAAAAGTCATCGAATTAGTAAAAGAAAATGGAATTGCCATGGTAGGAGTCACCCATGTTAGTCATACAGGTATGTTAGCTTACTATGTTGAGAAGTTGGCAGAAGCTGGTTATGTTAGCCTGTCGATGACACAATCTGATCCTATGGTAGTGCCTTTTGGAGGGTCTGAAAATTATTTTGGAACCAATCCGATTGCTTTTGGTGCACCTCGCAAGGAGGGTCGTCCAATCTTCTTTGATATGGCAACCACTGTTCAAGCTTGGGGCAAAGTCTTGGATGCGCGTTCAAAGGGCGAGTCAATTCCGGATACCTGGGCAGTTGATGCTGAAGGTAATTCGACCACCGATCCACATAAAGTAGCAGGTCTTTTACCAATTGCGGGTCCCAAGGGATATGGTTTAATGATGATTGTTGATATTCTTTCGGGTATGCTCTTTGGCTTACCTTTTGGTAAGAGTGTCTCTTCAATGTATAATGATTTAGACAAGGGCAGAGACTTAGGACACGTTTATATCGCGGTCGACCCAGCACGCTTTACTAGCTTGGATCAATTTACTTCCAATATTGAACAAATGGTAGAGGAGTTGCATGCTATCAAACCAGCTGATGGCTTCGATCAGGTCTACTATCCTGGAGAATTAGCGGTTTTAAGCACAGAACGTAATCTTGAAAAAGGGATTGATATTCCAAAACATATTATCGATTACCTTGAGTCAGATACTGTTCATTTTAATCAGTATGGTAATAAAGGCGCTTTTGCTGAATAAACCACATAAGCTTAGAAAAAACAAGATAATTAATAAATTTAAAAATAGTCTAACAATCTATCAATTGCTAGACTATTTTTTATATTGAAGAAAGTGATAAGCGTCAAGTCTTTTAAAAAAGGAAGATGAAAATCAGTTATAAAATTGCTCAAGCAAGAAATTGTTATTTTGGTTAGTCTCAGTCTAAGTTGTTTTATATCCTATAAAAGATGGCTTGTAAAAGTAGGAAGGAATTAAATCTCTTGGTATAATGAGTTTACTAAGGAGATGGTTTGTGTGGTATCCGTAGAAAAATTATTAACAATCGACTACCTCTCGGAGATTAAATTATTAACAGATAGAAAAACAATTGAACACCAAGAAGTTAGTAACGTCGAAATAACTGAAACACCCGATGTTGAGTTTTATATCAGTCCGGAGACGTTAATTCTTACAACCGGAATGATTTTTAAAGATGATCAGTTGCAGATGATTCCCTTTATCGATTCATTAATTCGTGCTAAAGGAGTAGGTTTAGCCATTAAATCAGGACGTTTTCTTAATGGAGAACTCCATCCCAAAGTGATTGATTATGCCAATCAGCGCAACTTTCCTATTATTAATATACCTGATAAATATCCACTCGGACGCTTACTCCATCAAATTTCAAATTATATCTGGAATCAACGAAAAGAAGAAATTGAGTTTGCGCTAAGTATTCAAAAGCAATTCTCAGACCTTTTACTTAACAATACTTCCATTGATAAAGTAATCAATGAATTCAGTAAAATCATTAAATGTCCGATTATTCTCTTGAGCCCAATAAAAAAAGTGGTGAGTTATTCGCATCATTTCACTAAAAAACCACTTCTTATCCAATCGTTGCAGGAGCAGTTTCAAAAGCGATTTAAACAAAAACAAGTCCCTAATGATTATTTTAAAATGAAAGATGAAAATGACCAGACACTTCTAATCTCTGCCAGCAGTGTCTTTGTATTTAAATACTTTCCCCATTACTTGCTCATACTAAACCCAGAGAATATGACCTACCCCATATCTGCCTTTACGATTGATCAAGCCAAATTAGTTCTTTCCTATATTCTTTATAAAACGGAAAAAGTTTTTTCCAGCTATTTACACACTTCCTCTAGTTTTATGTTAGAGACTATGGGAGGAGATACCTTAAATAAAGGGATTCTTTATAAAACGATTGAAGAAATTAAATATGTTGACTCCAACTATTACTTGGCTGTTGAAGTAAATGTTTCAAGTGCACTGGAACCTAAATTAAAAACAGTTAAACTCTATGAAAAATATGCGTTAATTTTAGATTTTCTAAAAATTTATGGTCAAGAATATTTTAAGGATATGTTTTTATTTCAAACAGACGCTAATGCCCATCTCTATCTAATCTTACAAAATCATGTCGGTAATCTGGATGAGAAATTAATGCAGTGTCATGATGATTTGTTAAAACTGGTTAATATTGACATGATTTTTAGCGTCGGCGAATCAGTCAGCTCAATTGATCAAGTATCCAGGTCGATTGACCAAGCGTCCTTAGCATTTAAAGCTCGATTGACAGATTATAATAAAGAGACTATTAGCTATTATAACAATTCGGGAGTTCAACATCTTTTTCACGATATCGACAGTAAAGATATTAATTATTTTTGCGAATCAGTACTAAAAGAGTTAGCGTATCCTCAAACAAATAATTTAAAAGAATTACGTGAAACCCTTAAGGTATACTTAGATAATCAGTGTGAGACAACGTTAACTGCCAATATACTATTTGTTCATCGAAATACCGTCAAATATCGTATTGAGAAATGTCAAGAATTATTAGGAGTTGATGTTACCGACCCAAGAGCGTCCTTAAACATTAGAATAGCCTTAATGCTTAGCGTCTAGCTTATCAGTCATATGCAGATCAGTTTGAGCAAACTCTTATGGCTCATCGCTGGAGTTAAGAGAGTTTGCTATTTTATTGCAAAGGACTTTAATAAAGATAAAAAATGCTAAAAGTTAAAACCTCTTGAAAAAAACGAACGTACGTTCTATAATGTTGAAGAGGTGATTCGATGTTGAAGGAAGAACAAGCGCTGGAAATTAATTTTTTTGATTTGGCCTATCGACAATTAGAAGAAGATTATATGAGATATTCAGCTGTAGGTTTGCCTCTTTATTGTGTAATCGACAGCATTATTAAGATGATGCAAAGAGATGAGATAACATTTTTTATCTTACCTCGAGCAAAAAGTTTAGACGGCAAAAATCATTGTTTTTATTTTCGTGTAGTTGATAAGTTCTATGAATATCGTGGCTGTGATTTGTTTTAAAATTTATTTAATGGACAAACATGCAGAACATATTATTAATAAGTAAAGATGTTATAATCAAAATGGAAACGTTTTTTTGAATTGAGTTGAGGGGTACCTAAAGGTCGTTAGTTTAAAATGTAAAAAGGAATGATAAATATGTTAGAACAAACAAAGAGTCAAGCTGTTAATAGAACAAATTTTTGGATAATAGCTGATTTCATCTCTTTTTTTCTTACCATATTTGTCAATTATTTGGGGGGATCAGGTTTAATTAATGATATGAGCCAGCAAGAAGTATCTGCTAAATATACAACACTGATTACTCCCGCTGGTTTTGCTTTTAGTATATGGGGTGTGATTTACACCTTAGTGTTAATCACGCTGACTTATTTAGCCTTTAAGCGTGATGATAAAAAAATTATGCATACTATTTCACTGATTTCTCCTTTATTTATCGTTTCCTGTCTTTTTAATATGGGTTGGATCTTTAGTTTTTCATACGAATTGATAGGTCTTTCTGTTGTGATGATTTTTATATTACTCTTAGCATTAATGAAACTGATTGAAAAAATTAATTATAATAGTAAAAACATTTCTTATAATTTACCAGCTTACGCTTTTACACTCTATGCTGCTTGGGTTTTAATCGCAACTTTTTTAAACATCTCTATTTTCTTAGTCAAAATAGGCTGGGATGGCTTTGGTATCTCAGATTCAGTGTGGTCATTGGTGGTTATTATTATTGCCATTGTTTTTGTTGTAGGCTATGTCTTTATGTATAAGAATGCTTTCTTTCCTATCTCAATAGCTTGGGCTTTCTATGGCATTTATAGTAATTATGAAGAAGGTGTACATAGTTCGGAATTAGTAACAAGTATTAAAGCTGTCTTATTAGCTGGTTTAGCTATCTTAGTAGTATCGTCTATCTATCGGTTTGTTAGGAATAAAAATAGCATCTTCCCAAAGGATCTAAACAGCCAAAATCAATGAGTAGAAAGGGAACAAATATGGTGGGTCAAAATTTCAAAAAAAGAAAGTCAATCTCTTTGGAGAAGAAATAAGTATTTAGTTCTTTCTAAATTACAAAATATTTACTTAGAGATTAAAGAGCACCTTAAAAATGATCATGTTGACCTCGAATATGTTCGTGGAAAAAAGATATTGCCGAAAAATGCCAGAAAACCAAAAGCAAAGCGTAAATGCCTTGCTTCATGGATGGGCTTATTTTAAAAAACAAGCCAATCAGCAGGAAAAAGATGATTTTTAAGCAGCTTAGAGGTCTATCCACAAGGAAAAATCGAACCAAAAGATGTCATTAAATATATCAACCATTTACTTGAGCGATACACCAATTCTTATTTGCAGGCATCGACTTTACTAAAATAAAAGCGAATTTAAATAAATTTCCAATTAGAGTCTTCTACTCATTTAATTTAAGTTTTTAACTAGGATTGAATGGTGAAAGGCTCTTTTTATTAGAAAAAACCTTCCAAAAGGAAGGTCAAAATTAATTAGAGTTAATTTGAAGGTTGATATCTACCAAATGCGATAAGCTATAGCAAAATCCATTTGGCCAATAGCTTTATCCCAACGACAAGTCATAAAGGCAGCCATGTCATCGCCATTTCCGTAATAGGCAAGGAAGGGAATAGAATCTTCATTATAGAAATAGTTATATTGGAAGTCGGTTTGAATGGGAATGATTGCTGTGATTTCATAGCCTTTGGATATTCCGTCCTTATCTGTAACAATAAATTCATTACCCGGTTCAAAATAATTGTTGCTAGCAAAGGGAGCAAAAGCTCCTGTATTAATATGGTCATAATAATGACCAAAAAAGGTACGGATACCATTCATTCCAACTTGAGGAACACCATCTATCCCTAATACATCATTCACTTGGTCAAAGTCATCTTTACTGCCTGTATTATCTTCTAAAGGAATATATTCGACGACGATCCCATTTGATTCGATGGTATTGGGGGTTTTTCCTAAAACTTTTCCCTCGGTATGCATAACGTCTAAATAGTTTTTTGGAATGATGGCTTCTTGATTTTGATAGTCTTTGTTCTTCTTATCATACTCTGTGACTTTTGAATTGCCATCCTTGATTAATTGTTCGGTCATCGCCCCTGCTTTAGCAGTTTCTTTTTTTTCTAGTTTCAAACTGGATTGAATTTTTGCAGGAATTCTCTCTTTTTCTTTATTTTCAGCACTGGCCTCAAGGGTTACTGTCATAATTCCTAATGTTAAACAGAGGACTTTAATAAAAAATTTATTCTTCATAGTGACCACCTCTCAAATGATTTGTTATTTATAATATGCTATACTAGTTATCAAATAGCAACAACTTTCACTTTAATGTAATATAGAAGAAAGATTGATATATAAATCTATAACATTAAATCAGATTATTCAGCTTAAAATTATCAAGCAATAAATTTAATTCTTAGCTAAAAAGGGTGTGTAAGATGAATATTCATTATCAAAGTAAACAAAATCTATCTAATAACGACATACAAGCAGCAAAAGATCTCTTAACACACAAACATCAAGTGGATCGAACCTTTTCTGATCCGTATCTATTTAATCGATACAATTTTGATCGATCAATGCCTAGTTTTTTTACGGCCTATAAAGATCGGAAAATGATAGGTTTATTAGCAGTTTATGCCGATGATGCTGAAGCGGAACTTTCAATAATTGTCGATCCAAACTATCGACGCAAGGGCATAGCATCTAAACTTTACGAAAACTTTCAATCAGAAACTGCTTCTTATGGAATTAAATCTCTTACTTTTAAAACGGAACGCATATTTATAGATGAAAATCCAAAATTTTTAGTCTCTTTAAACTTATTGTTAACAGATGAGGAAGTATTAATGGCTTATGGGACAAGTCCTTACTCAGTTGAAGAACGTTTTGATATTAAAGTTCTGATTGCTTCTGAGGAACATGTAGAGGAAATTGCTCGCTTTCAATCCGAAAGCTTTGAGGATGATTATGAGCTGAGCCTACGATATGCTAGAGAAACAGTAGCAAACCAAGAAAGCCCCATCTATGTAGCCCTATGCCAAGGGAATGTAGTTGCATCCATTTCTGCTGACCAAAGCTCAGATGTCAATTATTTATTTGGTGTTGCAGTGGACCCAAATTTTCAAGGGCAGGGAATTGCCACTTACCTAATGAAGCAAACAATTAATGATTTGATTCAATCAAATCATAAGCCTTTCCACTTAACAGTTGAAGCAGATAACCAAACTGCATTTAATCTTTATAAAAAGTTAGGGTTTAAGGAAATCACTCGTATTGTCCACTTAGAACTTAAAAAATAGAACATTTAGTACAGCCACTTGACTTTCTAGCTCTTAATTTATGAAAGCATTATTTACTTTCAAATAAAGTTTGACAGATCAATAATTTTGGACTATACTAGGTGAGTAGTAAAGAAATAAGTTAATTAAGTCATTTCCATTCAACAAATGTAAATCTTCTTTTTAATTATTTAGTTATTGCAATACAAAGTGCTTAAGACGCACACAGGAGGATTTATATATGAATACAGGTACAGTGAAATGGTTTAATGCCGATAAAGGTTTTGGTTTCATCGAAGGACAAGATGGGAAAGATGTTTTTGCACATTTCTCAGCTATTTCTGGAGACGGCTTCAAAACATTAGATGAAGGCCAAGCAGTGTCTTACGATGTTGTTTCAGGCGATCGTGGCGACCAAGCCGCAAACATCGTAAAACTTTAATATAATTTAAACCCACCAGCTTTGCTGGTGGGTTTTTTTGTGTTTTTTATAAAAGGGTTGACAAGTGTTATATACTGTTATACACTGTTTACGAAAGGGGCAAAATGCATGCAAATAATTATCGATAATACAAGTATGACTCCTCTTTATGAACAAATTGTAGACCAGATAACTGCAATGATTCTAGCAGGAGAAATACCGACTGCAAGTGCGCTTCCTTCCGTGAGATCCCTTTCTAAGGAATTGAAGATCAGTGCGCTAACGGTCAAAAAAGCTTATGACCAATTGGAGAGAGAAGGGTTTATTGAGACAGTTCATGGTAAAGGCTCCTATGTTTTAGAAGCCAATCAAGAACTTTTACGTAATGAACAGTTGATGCAAGTGGAAGCTATAATGGCTCAAGCAATTGAGAAAGCACAACTTTTTCACTTAAGTAAAGATGAAATGCAGTCCATATTTGATTTATTAATGGGGGATTGGGATGTTAAAAGTTAATCATTTAAAGAAAAATTACGGTTCTTTTCAGCTCGATTGCAGTTTGCAAGTTAAAGAAGGAATGGTAACTGGCTTTTTGGGTAGGAACGGATCTGGCAAGACAACGACGATTAAGGCGATTCTTGGTTTGATCTTTCCTGATCAAGGGGAAGTTGAACTTCTTGGGCGTCTGGTTAATCAGTTATCTGGTCATGACAAGGAGAAGTTGGGGGTCGTTTTGTCGGATTCCAATTTTAGTCGAGTGATGAATTGTAAAGATGTTTTAGCTATCTTAAAGCGTAGCTATCGAAACTTTGATGAGGCCATGTTTAGACATTTTGTAGACCAGCAAGGCTTAACGTGGGATAAAAAGTTTGAAAAATTTTCGACAGGTATGCAGGCAAAACTGAAAGTAATTACGGCCATTTCGCATAAAGCTCAATTTTTAATAATGGATGAGCCGACCTCAGGGTTGGATGTAGTGGCGCGTGAAGAAATATTAGATATTTTGCGTGAATACTTAGACGAGTCTCCGCAAACGAGCATTTTAATTTCTTCCCATATTGCCACAGATTTGGAAGGGATTTGCGATGATTTCTACCTTATCGATCAAGGTAAAATAGTTATGTACGAGGAAATGGATCAACTTTTATCTAGCTATGGTATTTTAAAGCTTCGTCAAGAAGAACTGGATCAGATCGATCAATCGCATATCATTAAGATTGATCAGACAAATTATGGTTATTGCTGCTTAACCAATCAAAGACAGTTTTATTTGGAAAATTATCCACAAGTAATTATCGAAAAAGCTTCGGTGGATGATTTAATTAAATTAATGGTAGGTGGTTGCAAATGAAAGGATTGCTTTATAAAGATTGGCTACTAATTCGTAAGATGGGTCTGCAATTTCTGATACCAGTAGTGGTAGGAATCATTGTGCTTTATAGTGGGGACGATAAATTATTTTTTATGACTTACACCTCGATGGTAGGTCTATTCTCCATTATTTCGACTATTTCTTACGATGAGTATGATAATGGCATGCCCATGCTTTTATCGCTACCGTATACACGGCAAGACTATGTGCGTTCAAAATATTTGTTTGCAGTTATAACCATCGTTACTTTATTGATTTTTGAAGTGGGCTTAATCACCAGTATGGCTACCTTCAAAAATATTGAAGAATTTTCTTTTACTGACAACTTTCTTGAAATATTGAGTACTTTAGTGGTATCTTCTGCTATGTGTTGGATTTTGCTTCCCATTTATTTAAAATATGGTGTTAAAAAAGCAATGATTGCCATGATGGTAGTAGGTGGCTTATTATTTGGAGGAATAATGGGAGTTCTTTATCTTATTAAGGAGTTTAAGTTAATTTCATTGGATCAAATACAGTTCTTGCAAAATTTCTTAGCAAATGATTGGAATGTTTTCTTTTTATTTATACTAGTGATAGCAGGAATGATGGGCATATCCTATTATATAAGTAGCAGAATTATGCAAAAGCGGGAGTATTAAATTGTGAAGGCAAATATAGAAATGTCATTGATCAAGATTAAACGTTCACTTAAGTCATTCATATTAAAATTCAGCTTAGAAAATCAATGCCCCTTTTTGATGTTCTCCACGAATAATTAATCAGTGTAAAGCGATGTAAAATTAATAAAAGGAGGTGGTGGCTTATGAAAGGTTTGCTATATAAAGATTGGCTATTAATTCGCAAGACCAAGTTACATATTTTTTTACCAATAATAATGATTTTCATTATCTTGTATATTAAATCTGGTGACCTGGCTTTGATGAGTGTTATTTCAGTTTCAATCTTATCTTTGATACTGTCACCCATGACTTATGATGAGAGGGAAAATGGGATGCCAATGCTTTTGACCCTACCATATACCCGCCAAGATTACGTATATTCAAAATACTTTTCCTTAATCATAGGGTTAATAGGTTTATTAGTTTTTGAAGTTTATTTGACTTCACTCGTCGCTTATTTTCAAAGTCCACAAACTTTCAATTTTATAGACAATCTTTTGACGATACTAATGATTTTGGCTGTTAGCTCAATCCTGGTTTTGATACTGTTACCTATTCAATTAAAATTTGGCTCAGAAGGGACACTATTAATAATCTTTAGCTTTTTAGTCCTTTGTATTGTTGGAGTGGTTCTCTTTTTATTCAGTGAAAAGATAATTTCAACAGATTTATACAGGATTTTGAAAAACTTCTTTTCAAATAAATGGAGCCAACTCTTTACTTCCATACTAGTCATGAGTTTTACTTATTTTGCTTCCTTAATTATAAGTATGAAGATTATGAGAAGACGTGACTATTAAATGAACAAGGGAGTAAAATTCGACAATCATTTAAGTGTTTTCAGCTGAAACAATTCATCGAGTAATAATATATAGGATGTTAAAACAGTTATTTAATAATTTGTATCATTTCAATTGGCTTACAGCCACTTGACTTTCTAGCTCTTAATTTATGAAAGCATCATTTACTTTCAAATAAAGTTTGACAGATCAACAATTTTGGACTATACTAGGTGAGTAATAAAGAAATAAGTTAATTAAGTCATTTCCATTCAACAAATGTAAATCTTCTTTTTAATTATTTAGTTATTGCAATACAAAGTGCTTAAGACGCACACAGGAGGATTTATATATGAATACAGGTACAGTGAAATGGTTTAATGCCGATAAAGGTTTTGGTTTCATCGAAGGACAAGATGGGAAAGATGTTTTTGCACATTTCTCAGCTATTTCTGGAGACGGCTTCAAAACATTAGATGAAGGCCAAGCAGTGTCTTACGATATTGTTTCAGGCGATCGTGGCGACCAAGCTGCAAATATTGTAAAACTATAATATAATTTAGACCCACCAGCTTTGTTGGTGGGCTTTTTTTGTTTGTGCTTTAAGAGTTTAATAAATTTTAAAAATCTCCGTACTGATTTCTAACATTTGAAGCGCGCATTGTCTGAGATTTCCCAATGTTTCATAAGCATAATCTTCGCCGAGAATAGCTCGTGTAGAATCACTCGGTAACAATTCTCTTTTTTCCATTTCAAGATGCTCATACCATTCTTGACTACCATAATAATCGATGAGTTTTGCTATTTTTTCGATTTGGCCTTGGAACGCATCGAGTTGTTCCATTAATTGATTAACAGATTGGTCAACGGCTAAATAGTTTGTTTCCATTTCGATAAAATGCTCAATCTTATCCATTTTATATCCCCCTAAACGAATTATTATTATTATTATTTTATCATCATTTATTAACCTTGCGCTAAAAAGAGTGAAACGAAAGTGGCAGGGACAGTTTATTTAGGTAATAATAGAAAGAGAACAATAAATGGAGGCAAGATTATGAAGATTATTGAAGGAAAGATGCCTTTCAAAGGGCATGAAACCTATTACCGCGTTGTAAATCAAGCAGGTAGCAAACCCCCTCTACTCTTACTCCATGGGGGGCCGGGATCTACTCACAATTACTTGGAAGTTTTAGACCCACTTGCTGAATTGGATGATCGCCCATTGGTTATGTATGATCAAATTGGTTGTGGTTTATCGATGGTTGAAGGGCATCCTGAATTATTTACCGCACAGGTATGGAAAGAAGAATTAATTGCTTTAAGAAATTATTTAAAATTAGACCAAGTTCATATTTTAGGACAATCTTGGGGTGGGATGCTGCAGCAAATATATCAGATTGAAGAACAACCAGAGGGGATAAAATCTTATATCTTTTCATCAACGCTTTCATCCGCCAAGCTTTGGCGCCAAGAAGGGATGCGCCGAGTGAATCTAATGCCAGAAGTCTATCGTCAAGCGATATTAATGGCTGAAGAAAGCGGCAATTACCAATCACCGGAATACCTTGAAGCACTTAATGTGTTTATGGAAAGATATTGTTGTGGTCCAGTCACTGAAGATTCACCTGCTTGCCTAAAAAGAGAAAAGGCAGCTGGTTCAGAAGCTTATCTAGTGGGTTGGGGGCCTAATGAATTTACGCCGACTGGGACTTTGTCTGGCTTTGAATATACGGAGCACTTAAGGGAAATCGTACAACCATCCTTAGTGATCAGTGGGGCTATGGATCTTTCTTCTCCATACATTGCTAAAACTTTGTATGATAATCTACCCAATGCTGAATGGGAGTTGTTCCAGTATAGTCGACATATGTGTTACATTGATGAAACGGAAAAATACATTAATGTCTTAATGAATTGGTTAAATCGAAAGGATTAATGAAATCTGAGGAGGTTCTATTTAATTAGACATTCAATGCGAGACCTTACTGTTAAAAACGGATAAGTGCCTTTAACGGTTGAAGAAAAAATTGATTGAGGAGTTGGCAATTTTTTGAAGATAAAGAAATCAGTGCTATTTATGCGAGTCCATATCTTCATGTCAAACAAACCATTGAACCTACAGCTGAACGATTAAATTTAAAATTTATTTAGCAGAAAGATTTACGAGAGCGTAGGATTGGGGAAGGGGGAAGAGTTTTCTACAATTGCGCAAAACCAATGGGATAATTTTAATTATAAGTTGTCGAATAGTGAGTCATTACATGAAGTATCTCATCGAGTCGTATCTTGTTTTAAGGAAATAACAGAGCAATCACAAGCTAGTATCATTGTTGCTAGTCATGGCACAGCTTTGTCCGTACTAATGAATGTTTTGACAAAAAACAGTTTGCTTATCAAGATTTCTTAAGTATGAAACAACTGCAAGTTTATGAATTAAAACATTCTCAAAGACAAGTTGAAGAGTGGGAAAAATTAAAATTCATTAGTTCGAGAAGCGGACTATTTTACTGGACATCGCATTTTTAATGAAGGAGTGACCCTCAAGTTCAGATATTAATCAACGTATCTTAAGGCATTATTGATGGATCATGTAAGAATCATGAAAGGTAGTAATTATTATCTTCCCTCACTAAGCATAATAAAAATTGTCTTTCTCTTGTTAACAACTAGAGTATTTAGTAGGATAGAAAAAAATGAGAGGAAGGATATGAATAGCCACTTACCTTTACATGAATGGGATCATAATCCCCAAGCCATTATTAACCCTAAAGAAGTCACAGAGAAAGTAGTAAATTTTCCAGACACAGTAGTTTTTTGCTTTTCCTGCTTAACTTTCCAAAGAATGATCAGTGATTATCCACATGAAGCGATTGCTTCCACTTCTACTGCTCAGGGCGAGATTCCTATTTATCAGCTACAAATTGGAAAACAAACGATTGCTGCTTTCAATTCTCAAGTAGGAAGTCCGGCTTGTGTAGGCGTCCTGGAGCACCTATGGGCAATGGGGATGAAACGTCTCGTTTTATTTGGAACCTGTGGTGTGCTAGACCCTAGTATTGAAGAGTTATCAATTATTATTCCAAATCGAGCGGTGCGAGATGAAGGAACCTCTTTCCACTATCTTAAACCAAGCTATGAATTAGATGTAAATAAAAGGAGCTTAGAAGATTTTCAATCATACCTCAATCAAAAAGGGGTTTCATCGCGTATTGGTAAGGCCTGGACAACGGATGCTATTTTCAGAGAAACAATTGATCGGTATAAAAAACGAAAAGAGCAAGGCTGTATCAGTGTCGATATGGAATGTTCAGCCGTAGCCGCCTGGGCTCAATTGCGATCAGTTGAAGTGTGTCACTTCTTTTATGCTGCCGATCATTTGAGTGAAGAAGCTTGGGACAGCCCGTTCTTTATCCGATCATCTTGCCTTAGATTCTAAGGCTTTCATTGCTCAAATAGCAATTGAGTTTGCTTTAATATGGAAGTAGACTAAAACAAAAGCAGCGACAAAAAGGTCGCTGCTTTTTCACTATAAAACGTCGTAAAGGTCGATTAAAGCACGTGCAGTATCCAGCGAAGAATAATTAATGATCTGATATTCAAAATTTTTATTTTTAAGTGTGTAGTGTTGATCATAGTATGAAAGGATGAGATCTTTAATGACGGATGCATAGTCACCTTGATTAAGGGATTCTATATGCATAGCCTTGCGTTGCGGGTTCATCTTATCCATTCTGTTCAAGCTTTCTTTAATCTCTGCTAAATTTTTTTGATCAGAAGCATTAATATATTCATCTTCGATTCGTTCAATTCGTAAATCTATTGGTGAATCAATGTAGACTTGATGGGGGGATTGTTTATATGCTTGATAAAGGGTGTGGGGGGTGTGCACCTTACCAATGCTAGCACTTTCTCCTTCAATAAAAACAATGCCTGGTTGGAATGATTCAAGTTTGTTAATTAGGGCTGCCTCGTAATTAGCTTGGCTAGGTTGTTGACCCAATCCAATCTGACCAAAATGCGACCCTCTATGATTCGCTAAACCTTCTAAGTCTAATACTTGGCCACCCATTGCTTCGATGTGTTTTAAAATCAAGGTTTTGCCCGTTCCAGTCATACCGTCTAAAGATACGAATTGAAAGTGATGAGGTAGTACTTCGAGTTGATCTAATACACGTTGGCGATAAGCTTGGTACCCTCCAGCTAATTGATAGACAGTCAAACCGAGTCCATCTAATAAACCAACAATTGAAGAAGAGCGAAAGCCACCACTTTTACAATAGAAAATTAATGTATGGCCATGACTAGCTGTTATAATATGTTGAAAAAAGGTCGGTAAAATACCACTCATAAAATTAATACCAACTTGTTTAGCCTGGTCAATCTGTCCTTGGCTATAAAGTGTTCCAACCTCATGGCGGGTTGAATCATCCATAACAGGAAGATTGATAGCATTTGGAAGGTGGCCTTGAGCAAATTCCTTAGGACTTCTGACATCTATCCAAAGTGGGTTTAATAAAGATTTTGATTGTTGATAAGAAATTAAATATTTCAAAAGATCACATTCCTTTAGTTACTAAATAGATAAGTTCAATATTAAATTTTACATCTAATCACTATAAAATGAAAGATTAGATTATTTTTCTTGAAGAAAGACTGTCAACCCCAAGCGATTATGTCCCGAAATTTGATTAATTTGGGTACAAGTAAGAATTGATCGAAAGTCCTACCGGGCTTTGCTTGGTTGCCTCTTCTTGTCTTCATTTTATATCAATACGGTTGATAGGAAGCTGCTTTCTACGGATGAGACAGAGGTGGGATAGAAGGTTTAGCTTGTTCAATTATCGCTTGCTCTTATAGATTTTCACTGACCGACTTATGCCGATGAATTTCTTCCAATGCATAGAGTTGATCTTTGTAAGAGGCAAACAATTCTTGTTTACGGCTTTCAATCACCAACACTTTTGTCTTTTTATTCAAATAGACGGGCTTAGCTTGCTGATCAATGAGACGATAACGATGCTTTTGATACTGAATGGCATGCTTAGCTTGAATACGACACCAATTAAAGCGTGCGAGAATAGGATCTAAATTCATACCCTTAGCTAGTCTTTCAAAGGCGGTTATGCTAGGCTTAATTGAGAGGGCAATTTGATTATTAAACGTCTCTAAGATGGATGGGAGATAGCAATTGGCTTCTTGAATGGTTTGGATATTTGCAAGCTTCATCTCATTGAAAAGACGGTCTTGAAACGTACCGAAGAGTCGCTCAATAGGTCCTTTGGTTTGCAGAATTGAAGTGGAACTTAATTGAATACCATGCGTCTGACACGCATATCCAAATTGAGTGGAGGCCTTTTGTTCGATAACTTCGGACAAAGAGGCCTCTTTGCGTTGTGTCCCTCTTTGATCGAAAAACGATCGATTATCTGTCAAAATTTCATAAGGTATGCCATATTTTGTAAGAAATTGTTGAGTAACTTCAGAATAGCCATTGAGGGTTTCTTGCGTATCAAACGAAGCTCCAACACCCCTTCCCATCGCGTCATCAATAGTAGTGTGAAGATGATAATAGGAAGTATCTCCTTCAAACCACTGGTGTTGTGAAGCATCCATTTGAAGGGGATCGCCAGCATATTTTTTACGTGGACATACCAGGTGAGCCTTTTCAGGAGAAAGAGTAATTACCGTTTGAGAGAGCGCCTTATCCCGTTGAGAGAGTGTTCCTTTGGCTTCAATTTTTTGTTCGAGAGCTTGTCTTGGCTGACGACGTGTTTGTCTTCGCGCTTTAGGAGACACTGTCTGATGTTTTTCATGATATTTGGAAGAGTCGATTCGAAAATTTGAATCTGTTCACATGCCTTTAATTTTTCACAGAAGTGTTTAAAATTGAACCCTTCATAGACAGTTTGGTACAAATGGATAATCTTTTTTCAATTGTTTGACTTATTTTATTAATTGGGGAGTGATTAACATTTCCATGTTGAAAGCCTAATTTAACATAGGTTTTATAGACAGTTAATCGTCGTTTATTGAGCGACGCGATAAAGCGAGCTCCACTTGGTCTTTGGCTTTTGATTTTCGGCCCTGTGCAACCGATTGAATGACAGCATATTTTCTTTGCTCGAACATTGTTAATCAAACTTTCATCTAACTACCCCTGAAAGAAGTATAACTCAGAAGTGGGACATTTTGATTTGTGTTCTCTTGAGACATTATCATTTACGTTTAACACAAAGAGTCGATTATTTTTAATAAAGTCTTGATTTTTTTGAATGGTCGGGCTATAATAAGGAAAAATTTTATTAGTCTTTAACCGTGTACGAGATACATGAAAGATTTATTTGAATAGTTCATTGGAGAAACTCTCTCTAATGGGATATCCTTTTATGTGCGCAAGAGGTCAGTAACGGTTTTTCGTTACTGACCTCTTTTTTGGTTAAAACTAAGCGAATTCAACTTATGAAAGGAAGTATGAAATGACGCTTACGACCCAAATTGCCAATCAACATTTTAAATCCTGTTTAATGAATGCCGCCGGGGTTCATTGCCAAACAAGAGAAGAGCTAAATGAAATTTTAGACTCTCAAGCTGCTACTTTTGTTACCAAAACAGCTACTAGTCAAGCGAGAAAGGGCAATCCTGAGCCACGCTATGTGGGGAATCTTCACGGTTCAATCAATTCGATGGGCTTACCGAATTTAGGGATTGATTATTATCTAGACTATCTTTCTGAGTTAGATCGTTCAGATCTTTTCTTGTCGGTAACGGGCCTTTCTAAAGAGGAAATCTACCAAGTTTTGCATAAAGTACAAGATGCTTCATTCAATGGCTTGATCGAATTAAACCTGTCCTGCCCAAATGTAGTCGGCAAACCCCAGACAGCCTATGATTTTGAACTCATGCACGAGATTTTGACAGAAGTGTTTAGTTTTGTAAACAAACCACTAGGAGTAAAATTACCTCCTTATTTTGATCTGGTTCACTTTGATCAAGTGGCCGCAATCTTGAATCAATTTCCGCTTTCTTTTGTCAATTCAGTCAATTCAATTGGTAATGGTTTGTGGATTCAAGATCAAACTGTTGCAATCAAACCAAAGCAAGGCTTTGGAGGGATTGGAGGAGCCGCAATTAAAGCAACGGCTCTGGCTAATGTACATGCCTTCTACCAGCGTCTAAATGACTCCATAGCCATTATTGGGACAGGGGGCGTTGCAAGTGGGCGTGATGCTTTTGAACACATTCTTTGTGGAGCTTCAATGGTTCAAGTAGGAACAGCTTTGATGGAAGAAGGACCACAAATTTTTGAGCGATTGAATCAAGAATTAAAGGCTGAAATGGCATCTTATGGCTATCAAAAAATAGAAGATTACCGCGGTAAATTACAGTACATGGAGGGATAAAATAATGAGTAATCACAACTTAGTTTTTAAGCATTTTGAATCAACCAAGAAACTAAATTCAGGAATGGTAATGAAACTAATTCATCGAGCCATCGAATTTAAAAACCTTGATCGCTCACTATTACCACAGTATCCAGGACACTTTGTTTGTAATGTTTTTTTGGAAAATTCGACAAGAACGCACCTTTCTTTTGAAATGGCTGAGAAAAAGTTAGGTATGCCGGTTATTGCTTTTGATGCTAAAACATCTTCACTTTCCAAAGGAGAAACCCTCTTAGACACTTTAATTACACTTGAATCTTTAGGGGTAGATACAGTTGTGGTACGTACTCGCGAAGAAAATTACTTCGAGCCGTTGATGAAATCACCGCACTTGAATTTGTCAATTATTAATGGTGGGGATGGGGCCTCTCAGCATCCTACACAGTGTATGCTCGACTTGATGACCATTTATGAAAAATTCCAACGTTTTATTGGTTTGAAAATAGCAATCGTAGGAGACCTCAGTCACTCTCGTGTTGCTCATTCTAACGCTGAAATTTTATCTCGTTTAGGAGCTGAACTATATTTTTCAGGACCAGAAGAGTGGTATGATGAAACCTTTGATCATTTCGGAAGCTATCTACCCATTGATGAATTGATTGGAGAAGTCGATGTCTTAATGCTCTTAAGAGTTCAATTAGAACGCCATGACCAGCCAGATAGTTTCGAAGCGGAAACCTATCATCGTTTATACGGTTTAAATACCGAAAGAGCCAGTCGCATGCAAGACCATGCAATTATTATGCACCCTGCACCGGTCAATCGAGGGGTAGAAATTGCTGATGAATTAGTCATGTCAGAAAGATCTGTAATAGCTGAACAAATGAAAAATGGTGTATTTATGCGTATGTCAATTATTGAAGCAGTTATGAACGGAAAGTAGGGGGGAAAAGATGTTATTAATTAAGAATGTGCGAATGCTAAATCGTCAAGGTGGATTTCAAGCAGTAGAGCTTTTAATTAAAGACCAAAAGATTAACGCGATTGGTCTAGATCTGTTGAATGAATTATCTCATGAAGAGCTTAAAATTTTTGATGGTCAAAACGGTTTAATTACTCCGGGGCTAATTGATTTGCATGTTCATTTTCGTCAGCCTGGTTTCGAAGGAAAAGAAACCATTGAAACCGGCTCAAAAGCAGCGGCTCGAGGCGGTTATACACAAGTTTGTGCAATGCCAAATCTAAATCCAGTTCCAGATAATCTAGCAGATTTTACAGCTTTGATGCAATTAAACGAGCAAGAAGCTTGCATCAAAGTACATCAGTATGCACCGATTTCACTAGAAATTACTTCCGAAAAAGAATTGGTTGTTTTTCCTGCTTTAACACAAGCAGGAGCTGTTGCCTTTACCAATGATGGCAAGGGCGTTCAAACAGCTGGTTTAATGCTTCAAGCTATGCAAATGGCTGAGCAATTAGACCGACCAATTGTGGCCCATACTGAAGATAATTCTTTGCTTTTTGGAGGGGTCATGCATAAGGGGAAGGTAAGTGAAAAGTTAGGTTTACCAGGAATATACTCTGCGACTGAATCCAGTCAGATTGCCAGAGATTGTATTTTGGCTAAAGAGGCAAACTGCCACTACCATGTCTGTCACGTTTCAACTAAAGAAAGTGTAGCGGTTATTCGCGCTGCCAAAGCTGAGGGCGTAAAAGTAACTTGTGAAGTTTGTCCCCACCATCTTCTCTTGTGTGATGAAGATATTCCAACTGATGATGGCAATTGGAAGATGAATCCACCATTAAGAAGTCGCGCGGATCAAGCAGCCTTAATTCAAGGTCTACTAGATGGAACGATTGATTGTATAGCAACCGACCACGCTCCGCACATGGCAGAAGAAAAGAATCAGAGTATGCTTAAAGCACCTTTTGGTATTGTGGGATCAGAAACTGCTTTCGCTTTGCTGTATACTTATCTTGTTGAACGAGGAATTTGTAGTTTAGAACAGTTAATCAATTGGATGGCATGGGAACCAGCTAAAATCTTTAATATACCAGCTTCCGATCTTACTGTGGGGTCTATTGCTGACCTAGCTATTTTCGACATTGACCATGAATATCCAATCGATCCAAAGGAATTTGCTTCTAAATCGACCAATACACCCTTTGTAGGTTGGCAAGTTAAAGGTAAAACCTTAGCAACTATTTATCAGGGCCATCTTGTTTATCAGGCGTAAGAATATCTCATGAATTTTTGCTAGAGGCTAATGGCTATTCTTTAGAATGGAAATAAAATAAAGACAGGCTCTTTTGTTTGTGCTAAACTGAACATGAAGTTTTTAATAAATAGAGGAGTTTTATCAGTGAAATCAATAGATAGTTTGACCCTAGACGATCTAATCGAATGGCTAGCTCAAAGAGGAGAAAAGCCATACCGGGCAGATCAAATCTGGCAATGGCTTTACCGTCACCATGTGGCGTCCTACGAAGAGATGACTAATATCCCCAAAACGATTTTAGAACCTTTATCCGAGGAATTTATTTTTTCTCCCTTAAGGGCAAAAATTGTACAGAAAGCCCAAGATAAAACCACTAAATTTTTGTTTGAATTACAAGATAAATCAATGATTGAGACGGTTTTAATGTATCATCATTATGGTATTTCAGTGTGTGTCACAACGCAAATTGGCTGTAATATTGGCTGTAAGTTCTGTGCTTCGGGTTTGATACCCAAAGTAAGAGATCTAGAAACAGGTGAGATAGTCGCTCAAATCATGTACGTTCAACGACACTTGGACCAATTAGGTCAAGGAGAAAAGGTTTCGCATATTGTGGTTATGGGTATAGGTGAGCCTTTTGATAACTATGATAACGTGATGAAATTCTTAAGAATTGTGAATTCAGATAAGGGACTAGCTATTGGGGCACGTCATATTACTGTCTCAACTTCTGGCTTAGCACCAAAAATTCGTGAATTTGCTGATGAAGGTTTACAAGTCAATCTAGCAGTTTCCCTCCATGCCCCTAACAATGAGACTCGTTCTTCGATTATGAAGATTAACCGAGAATATCCCATTGAAGAATTATTTGATGCTATTTATGAATATATTGAAAAAACCAATCGCCGGGTAACTTTCGAATACATTATGATTGATGGTGTCAATGATACACCTCAACATGCTAAAGAATTGGCAAATCTGTTGAAACCGATGCTGAAATTAGCTTATGTTAATTTGATTCCTTATAATCCGGTTGCAGAAAATTCTTTCCGGCGTTCTAAGGCTGAAAATATTGCGCAATTCTTTGATATTTTAATGAAAAACAAGGTTAATTGTGTTGTTCGTAAAGAACACGGAACAGAAATCGAAGCGGCTTGTGGGCAGTTACGGTCTCAATACGAACGTCAAAGAAGAGCTAAAACTGCTAAAAAGACTAAAGAAGAAATCCGTCAATTTTCACAAGCACGTAAAGCTGCAAAGGCAAATGAGTCTAATAATCAATGATAAAGTAATCTTAAAGCGATTAAAATAAGCCCTCAAAAACGAAGATCTTTGGTCGTGTTTTTAAGGGCTTTTACTTTTAATATTAAAAGTTCCGGAGATGTCTATCACATTCTTAAGAAAGTATGATATAATTTCCTAGATAGTCCATATAAAGGAGGGCAACTATGTATAACGCTTTAATGATTTCATTAATTGTAGTATCTATTTTGATTATTTTATTAGTTATTATGCAACCATCTAAGAGTAATGCTGCTTCAACTTTAACAGGTGGAGGAGACGATGGCTCTGTTAAATCAAAAGCACGTGGCTTTGAAGCCTTTTTAATTCGTGCTACAACCGTTTTAGGCGTGCTGTTCTTTGTCATTGCCTTAGCTTTAGCTTACTTATCGGCTAAATAATCGTTAAAGATTTTGAATAGACGCACATGTCGGCTCATTAGGCCACATGTGCGTATTTATTTAGAAACAGAGGAATTTCTTTAGTTTCCAACAAGGTTTAGATACAATGATAATAAGAGGTTAGGAGTGAAAAGTGTGATGAATGTTCCATTTGATAAGGCGGTTTATTTAGAAGGTCAAGATAAGAAGGTAGGGATCCTACTCTTCCACGCTTATACGGGATCAACACGTGATATGAACCTATTAGGAAGGCTATTGAATCGCCAAGGCTATAACGTATTAGTGCCACAATTTAGTGGTCATGATACACAAGACATCAAATCAGTTTTGGATTTTTCTCCAAATATTTGGCGTCAAGAAGCCAATGATGCTTATCATTGGATGCTAGGACAAAAATTTGAGCACCTTTTAGTCTTTGGTCTTTCATTAGGTGGAGTTATGGCTACAGATATTATTTCTCAGAAAGATTTTCAAGGAAGTGGTGGAGGAATCTTTAATGCGCCGGTTATGACTGAGGAACCGATCAATATTTCCAACTCATTTATGCATTTAGGTAAATTTTTGGCCAGTCAACGACATGATACAGAGACATTTATGGAAGAGTTTGATGATATATTGGCAGGCCATTGGCAACAAATGAAAGAATTAGAAGAAATTAAAGAAGAAATCGCTTCACAGTTGGTGAATGTTAAGGTGCCTTTTTATATCGCTCAATCAGGCCAAGATGAATTAATTGAGCCAGATGATTCTTATTTATTACAAGATCATTTGGTAAATGCACGCATTGATTTTCATTATTTCCCACATAATACACATTCCATTCCTACAAACCGTGATCGTAAGGCTTTTGAAAAATCAGTTTTAGATTTCATCAAGCAAGTGACCCAACCCTTTTAGGGTGAGAGAGGAGAATAAATTTGAGTTTATCTAGACTAGAAAAAGACATTATTGTTTTTTTACAAGGGAATAAAGAGGATTCCTTTTCGGTGGAACAGCTTTCCCAACATTTTAATTATCGCGGAACCAAAAATTATAAAAAATTAATTAAAGCTTTAGCCTTTTTGGAAAGAATTGGCGAAATTCAATTAACATCTGAGGGCCATTTTAAAGCTTTTTCTTCAAACGAAGAAGTTATAGGAGTATACAGAGCGAATGAAAAAGGCTTTGGCTTTGTATCTCATGAAGAAGGTGAAAGTGATTTCTTCGTGCCTAGAGGTAAAAACGGAGGAGCCATGGAAGGAGACACAGTCCGTGTTCGAATCGTTAAACATGTTAATCCTACAACAGGCAAAGGTTCGGAAGCTCAAGTGCTTGAAGTAATAGACCGTAAAGTTAGTCAGTTAGTTGGCGAGTTTTATGGTTTTAATCAAGAAGAACGTGAAACCACAGGCTATGTAGGATACATTAAGCCTCAAGGCGAATTTCCAGATGAGACTAAAATTTTCATTCGTCCAGATGGTATTCATCCAGCTAACCACACTATTTGTATTGTAGAAATCGCTGAATACCCAGATAGCCATAAGCCCAATGAAATGGTAGGCCTTGTGACTAAAGAAATTGGCCATAAAGACGCTCCAGGTGTTGATATACTAGCCGTTCTCTTCCAATTTGGTATTCCGCACGAATTTCCAAAAGAGGTGGTCAAAGAATCTGAAGCCGTAGAGCAAACAATTAAATCTGAAGAAATCCAAGGACGTAAGGATTTACGTGATCAATTAATCATTACAATTGATGGAGCAGATGCCAAGGATTTAGATGATGCCATCAGTTTAGAAAAAATTTCGGATAAAGAGTACCAATTAGGTGTCCATATTGCCGATGTATCGCATTATGTAAGACCAGACACTGCTATTGATCGCGAAGCTTATGAGCGAGGAACATCTGTTTATTTGACAGATCGCGTGGTCCCTATGTTACCGCAAAGATTGTCTAACGGTATTTGTTCTTTGAATCCTCATGAGGATCGCTTAAGTCTAACTTGTGAGATGGTGATTAATAATCAAGGGCAAGTAATTAAGCATCGCATTTTCAAATCAGTCATTCATTCATCCTATCGGATGACCTATTCAGATGTGAATGCTATTTTAGATGGTGATCCAACTTTAAGACAAGATTATCAAGAAATTGTTCCTATGTTGGAGGACATGGCTGAGTTACATGATATTCTCTATCAGATGCGTCGACATAGAGGAGCACTCGATTTTGATGCGCCTGAAGCCAAGATTTTGGTAGACGAAAAAGGACACCCGACAGAGATTGTTTTACGTGAGAGGTTTACTAGTGAACGCTTAATTGAATCCTTTATGCTAGCTGCTAATGAAACGGTGGCCAAAGATTATTTAGCTAAGCAGCTACCCTTTATCTATCGAATTCATGAGCAGCCAGACTCTAATAAAATAGACCGTTTTGCGGAATTCATCTCAAGTTTTGGGGTCATTCTTAGGGGAAATACTGAAGATATGGCACCGAAGGCCTTGCAAGAGGCGCTTAAACAGGTCAAGGGTGAAGATTACGAACAAGCTGTTTCAACTATGATGCTAAGGTCGATGCAACAAGCCAAGTATTCAGATGAAGCAGCAGGTCACTTTGGTTTAGCAGCAGAAGACTATACACATTTCACTTCGCCAATACGCCGTTATCCTGATTTGATTGTTCACCGTCTAATTAGTCAATATTTATTAGGCAATCCTTCAAATAAGGAGATTTCTAAGTTAGAAGATCAACTGCCAGCTATAGCGACTCATGCTTCTAAAATGGAGCGCCGGGCGGTTGATGCAGAAAGAGAAACTGATGCTCTCAAGAAGGCTGAGTATATGATGGATAAAGTTGGAGAAAGTTTCTGGGGAACTATTTCATCGGTTACCTCTTTTGGAATTTTTGTAGCGCTTCCCAATACAGTAGAAGGACTTGTCTCTATTCAAAATTTAGATGATGACTATTATCATTTTAATCCAGAACACATGCTGTTGATTGGTGAGCGGACACATAAAATCTTTAGAATCGGGCAAAGGGTTAAAATAGAGGTTGGTAATGTCAGTATCGAAGATCGACAAATTGATTTTAAGCTAATTGAAGCAGAAGCAGTAGAAGGTATCGATCCAAAAATCATTCAATCTTCAACAAAAAATAAGAAAAAGAATAAATCGAACAGACAAAACAAATCAAATAAAGCGAATCCTAAAATGGGTAAAAATTTAGCAGGTAAAAAAATTTCTGCTAAGGGAAACTTTAAGAAAGCAAAAAGAACTAAGAAAAAGAAATACTAGGAGTCCATCAGATGCTAGTAGGTGATGTAAAATAGACTCCTAGCACTAGCAAGGAGATTTTATGGCAAATAATAAAGCAGTACACGATAAACCACTGGCCCAAAATCGAAAGGCCAGACATGATTATGAGATTATTGATACTTATGAAGCGGGTTTAGTCCTCAAAGGAACAGAAATTAAATCCATTCGAGCAGGAAAAATAAATATTCAAGATGGCTTTATTTCAATCTATGGGGGCCAAGCCTGGGTAAAGAATGTTCATATAAGTCCTTATGACCATGGTAATTTATTTAATCATGATCCTTTAAGAGATCGAAAGTTATTATTACACCATAAGGAAATAGTGGATATGGACCAAGCAACGCGTCAGAAGGGAATGACCATTGTTCCCCTAAAGGTTTATTTAGTTAGGGGTCGAGCTAAGCTATTAATAGGAGTTGCACGTGGTAAACATCACTATGATAAGCGACAGGCGCTCAAAGAACAACAAGCTAAGCGAGATATTGATCGGGCTCTCAAAGTAAGATAAATTAAAACAGCAAGCACTCTGGAGGATTTGAGAATGCTTGCTGTTTCTTCGTTAACTGGCCTTAGAATCCTGATAAAGATTCCCATGCCATTGGAGGAGGTAATTTAGTTGAGGTAAGTCTTGTTTCTTTTCGAATGACTCACCAGAAGAAAGCCTTGAGTCGAAAATTAATTCGTCCCTAGAACTTAAAACCTTACTTGTTCCTGAATTAAATTCAATCTGAAACTCTTTTTCAATGGTTCCTACCCATTGCGATTCTTTTTGTTTAGTAAGTTGTTTGTTTAGCCGATAGCCTTGCGAACTGAGGAATATTTGACTAGCATCGAAAGAGCTTTCCTTAGAAGAATTAGGAAAAAGAGTCACTTGGCCATTAGCTAACCATTCGCCATCAGCTTCTATTATTGAAAAGCTTGACTCAAAATTGGATGGATATTCTATAAAAATAAGCGTTTTATAGAGTAAAAGTAAAGACTCAATGTCTAAAGTATCAACTTCGATTAAGTTGACTGTTTGAATTAAGGAATCACTTGTAAACAGGCCCAAGTCATTTAAGCTTTCTTTTTGTAGAAGTTGGCATTCTCTTTGAATAGATTCTTCTATGCTTTTTGTCCATTGGTCTTGGAGAACAGGACGCAGGTTAAAATCTGTTAAAAGAGTTTGAATTTGTAATTGGTAATAATTATTTGACTGGTGGATTCTTTGTCTTTGGAGAGCATTAAGTTGAATGACTCCTAAGTATATAACTTGGCTTAACATCATAAAACATAATACCATTGGTAGGATAAGCCCTTTTTTATGTTTCATCAAAATCTTCCGTTCTTATGTAATCAGTATGAAAGGTATGTGAGAAGATTTGACCATTGGTTAGCTCCACGGAGATTGTTATAAAAGGTTTTTCGGAATTTAGATGCCAAGATTTTACTTGAAAGAGGTAAGGGTGATGTCCGGGTCTGCGATAAATCTTTTGATTTCTTAAAATGACTGAGCTCTGTTCATAGTAATCCTCTTTGAGACAAAGATTTATTTCTTGTTCAGAGACACCTATAATTAAAAAATGATCAAATTCACTTTCCATCATCAGTGTGAAGTGCTGCCAATCTAGCGAACGATCTTGCCGCATATTTTCATCTAATTTGCGGTAATGTGAAACACTTATCATGAGAGTGTTCATTATTAAAGCAACAATAGAGAGTGTAATAAGGCACTCAATTAAAGTGAAGGCCCATTTTGACTGTTTATAAGGTTTGAATAGCTTGAATTTCAATCTGATAGGCACTCCCTCTCTTAAACTCTATTTGACAGGAATTAGTGTCGCATGAAAAATCATCAACCTCGACTGAAAATAATAATTGGTAACTTTCCATTGTAGATTGAATAAGTGTCTCTTTTTTTATTGAATCTAAATCAGAAAGTTGAATGTCCGCCAGTTGATAAAATAATTGCCATTCATTATTTTCTGATTTTAATTGTTTAAAAGTCCTTAATTCTTGGTTAAAACTGGGTAAATAAAAGCTCAAAATCCAAGACAAGATCAATAAACCTACTAATGCTTCAATTAGACTACTTCCCTTTTTGCTCCTTAAAAACAAATTGACCACTTCCTAGTTGAAAAACAAGCTCAAAATTATCGCCTTCTGCATTTTCAAAGTAAACAGTTTCAAAATCATTAATACGACCACTACTTAAGTAATAAAAAGAAAAAGAATTAAGTAAATTTAAATGTTTAGGGAGTTTGAGTTGACTAAAATTTTTGCGGGATTCTACTTGCCAGAAGTAGACTACTCCTCTTTTACTAAAGACAATCTGAACTGGATCTTGATCAATAATTGCTTTATCTTGAGCTAAATGTAGCTGACTCTTCAGTTGGTCTTTAAAAACTTTTGTCTGATAATCAGCTTTTAATTGTTGATAGGGTAAAGCAATTAGCAAAATCATCAATATACTAAAAATTGAAAGTACGCACAAAGCTTCGATTAGGGTAAAGGCTGATTGATTTTTTGATTTCATTAAGGGGTCAGTATTTGACTGAGGACTTCAGCTTCAATTCTCTCAGTCGCTTCGTCTGCTTGCTTTTGAGTGAGGTAACCTTCAGCAACCAAAGTTTCTAAGCTTAAAGGCTCTTGGGTATCCTCTACTAGATAATAGGCATCCGCTTGAGTTTCAACAATCTCTGTGATATTTTCAACTGCTTGTTGGTCAATACGATCTTTTTGGCCAGAAACATTGGGAATAATAATAGCCATTAATAGTGAAACAATAATAAGAACAATTAGCATTTCGATAAGTGTGAACGCTCTTTTAGACTTTAATATTTGACAAGACTTGACTTTTCTGATGGTTCTTTCTTTCATAATAGCTCCTTTTCATATCTCCATGGTTAACATCGGCAACATTAGAACAAGGTACATGGCCATTACAATAATAGCGATAATTAAAAACAGTATGGGTTGCACTAAAGTGAGCTTCTTATTAAGATCTTCGACCACCTCCTCAAATATTTTTTTAGCATAAAGCTTACATTTTTGACCGGTCTGACTGGTTAGTTCACCCTGATATATGACTAAACTAAGTGTTTTAGTGAAAATACCCATGTTTTCTAATGAATCGCTCAACTCGCTCCCAGCCAAAAATTGTTGCTGCAGATAATCAGCTATTTCACTGATTAAAGGATCAATGGGATATGAGATTAAAAGATCTAGTGTCTCTTGCATGGAAAAGCCAGCTGCGTAAAAATATGAAAGTTCATCAGCTAGACGATAGGATACATATTTCCTAATTAGCTTTCCAAAGAGAGGTATCTTAACTAAGTGTTGAAATCTGTTAATAACAGGGAGTCTTAATAAATAAAAATCAATAGCTAAGTAAATAATTAAAATGACTGCTAAAAAGCTGATGCTAATTTGTGGAAGAAAGGTAAAGAGAATGAGTAAATAACGAGCTAATAAATGAGTTTTTAAAATTTCTTGATCGATGAAGGATAAAATATGTGGAAGCATCCAATGTCTCATTGCAAACAATAAGCAGGAGAGAAAAAGCATTAAAAAACAGGGATAGATAAGTGTTTTTATTAATTTTTTTTGATAGCTTCTAATCTTTTTTAAATGGTTTACAATTTCAAAAAGCGCTTGAATAAATCGGCCTTGTCTTTGAGCAAAAAATAATTGAGCGGCAATTCGGTTTGAATACCCATAGTTTAAAAGAACTTGATCAAAGCTTTGTCCTACATTTAATTTTTCCAGCATTTGATTAATAATTAAAATTCTTTTAGGTAATAGTATTTTCATAAATTGCAGACTTTGATAAATTGAGAAACCTTCATCAAGCATTTCAGCTAAAACCTGTAAAAAATATATTTTTTCCTCTTGATTAAAGAGCAATTTTTCTTTATTAAAGAACTTCAAAGTGTTCATACTCTTTTTTAGTGATGTATCCATAGGCCCATGCCTTTCTTAGTTGGTGATTAAGGGGCGAGAAGTTTAAAGGTAAATTAAAATGATTCAAATATTCTTTCAATTGTTGGCCATCTAATATTTCGAACAAAGCGGCTCGGTGAAATTTTTTAGGAATATGATTGCAGGATACTTGAACACTACTTTTACAAAAAGGACAAAAGCGAGGCACTAGTCTTTGTGAGATGACACCAATGAGAGATTGTTTTAATTGTTGCTCACTAATGGTTAACTCTTTAAGACGCGCAATCACTCCGAAAGTATCTTTAGCATGGATCGTTGCAATCATCAAATGCCCGGTTAATGCACCTCTTAAAGTCATACGCGCCGTCTCCTCATCCCGAATTTCTCCAATAAAAAGAATATCGGGATGATGTCTGAGTGATGATTTAATCAGTAGGTCATAAGAAATACCTATTTTTTCATTTACCTGCGTTTGTAAAAAAGAAGCTTCTTTGATTTCTACAGGGTCCTCCATAGTAATAATTTGTAACTTTTCTTCATTCATTCTTTCTCTTAAAAGTTGATAGATCGTCGTGGTTTTACCTGAATTGACTGGGCCAGAAATTAAAATCATCCCTGATTTTCTTCTAATTAATTTCCGAATGCGGTCAATTTGATTGGGAAAGTAGCTGTTGATTTGTTGAAAATTATGAATTTTACTAAAAATCACTCGAACCACTAAGGACTCTATGAGGTTGACGTTAGTAATAGTGGACAATCTTAATTCAATCGTTTGTTCTTCTGAGATCTTAAACGGACAAGCACCTGATTGGGGCCGTCTTTTTTCACCGACATCCATATTGGCTAAAAATTTATAATGAGCGATTATTTTTCTTCCTAGACTTAAAGGGACATTTTTGTGGAAGTGGAGTTGACCATTGACTCGAAAGAAGATTTGATAGTTATCAATTATTGGCATGAAATGAATATCGGAAGCCAACAAACTGATGGCCTCGTTAATCAATGATTTAGAAAGTTCTTCGATCATCAACTCACCCTTTTGATTAGTCTAATGATAAATACAAGATAAAGGTTAAAAGGGTGCTTATATTTTTTCTCAAATAAGCGTCTCAGTGTCTAACTATACCTATATATGAAAGTATGATAGAATAAATTGACAACGAGTGTTTAGCTCACCCACCAGTTGAAATAAAAAATAATAAAGGAGTTTTATTACATGATTTTTAAAGTAATGTACCAAGAAAGTAAAGATCAAGTTCCAACAAGAGAAAGGACACTTTCCCTTTATCTTGAAGCAGAAAATCGCGTAGAAGCGATTGAAAAAGTGACTCAAAATACATCTTACAACATCCAATATGTCCAAGCCTTAGATGAGGCGCATTTGGCATATGAAAAAGAACAAGCAGGCTTTAAGTTGGTGGAGTTCTAAGATGTCAGTAAATATTAAAAATAATGAAGTAGGCGTATTTGCCTTAGGCGGTTTAAATGAAGTTGGTAAGAATATGTATGGCGTCCAATTTCAAGATGAAATTATCATTATGGATTCTGGTGTGATGTTCCCAGAAGACGAATTGTTAGGTATTGACTATGTCATTCCTGATTATCAATACCTATTACAAAATCGTAATAAGATTAAGGGAGTTATTATCTCTCACGGTCACGAAGACCATATAGGTGGAATTCCATTCTTATTGAAAGAGATAAACGTGCCTATCTATGCTGGCAAGTTAGCCTCAGCTTTAATTCGTAATAAATTACAAGAACGTGGACTGTTGCGTGATGCAGAAATTCATGAAATTGATGAAGATTCTGTGATCCGTTTCCGTAAAACAAGCGTTAGTTTTTATCTAACAACTCACTCCATTCCAGAAGCATATGGTGTGGTAGTTAAAACACCTCCTGGAA
This sequence comes from Facklamia sp. P12937, assembly GCF_050409505.1. Lineage (NCBI taxonomy): Bacteria > Bacillati > Bacillota > Bacilli > Lactobacillales > Aerococcaceae > Facklamia > Facklamia sp. P12937. Next base: position 26,634 of record NZ_JBNUPI010000009.1, on the reverse strand, counting down.
ATATTGTCTTTACAGGAGATTATAAGTTCGATTTCACACCGGTAGGCAAACCAGCCGACTTACATAAGATGGCACGAATTGGTGAAGAAGGAGTCCTATTATTACTAGGTGATTCAACAAATGCCGAAGTACCAACCTTTACTAATTCAGAAAAAATTGTCGGCCGTTCGATTCGCAACATTATCCAAAAAGAAGAAGGACGCGTTATTTTCGCTACTTTCGCATCCAATGTGTCTCGATTGCAACAAGTCGTAATGACAGCCTATGAGACAGGTCGTAAGATAATTGTTTTCGGTCGTTCGATGGAATCTTCCATTAAGACAGCTAGAGAATTAGGTTATGTGGATGACAAAGGGGCAGATATTTTCATTGAACCAAGAGATATTAATAAATATCCTGCTAATAAGATTTTAATTCTATGTACTGGTTCACAAGGGGAGCCAATGGCAGCTTTAAGCCGTATCGCTAATGGTACGCACCGACAAATTTCGCTTCAACCTAATGATACCGTTATTTTCTCTTCTTCACCTATTCCAGGAAATACTATGAGTGTTAACCGTGTCATCAATCAATTAAGCGAGCAAGGTGCCAAAGTGATTCATGGAAAGGTCAATAATATTCATACTTCTGGTCACGGTGGTCAGCAAGAGCAATTATTAATGCACCGTTTAATGAAGCCTAAATATTTCATGCCAGTTCATGGGGAATATCGCATGTTAAAAATCCAATCGGAATTAGCTCAGATGACTGGGATTCCAAAAGAAAATTGCTTTATTATGTCTAATGGCGATGTTCTAGCTCTTACTGCCGACTCTGCTCGTGTAGCAGGACGCTTTCCTGCTCAGGATGTATATGTCGATGGTAATGGTATTGGTGATATTGGTAACATTGTACTGAGAGACCGTAAAGCTCTGTCAGAAGAAGGACTAATCATTGTTTCAGCTACTATTGACTTTGAAGCTAAACAATTGATTGCCGGACCGGATATTATGTCTCGAGGCTTTATTTACATGCGAGAATCAGCAGACCTGATCAATGATATTCAAAATAAGGCGCGCGCAATTATCAACCGCGGCTTAAATGAGTCAGGCGCTAATATAAATGAACGGAGCGTGCGAGATCTATTGCTCAGTCAATTAGAACCGGCTATTTATCAGAAGACGCAGAGAAATCCGATGATTATGCCGATTTTATTAGATATTAATAAAGGGGTAAGACCTCATCAAACGAAGTAGCAGTTAGTATTAGAGTTAAAACAAGTAAAGGAGCGATCATATGTATAGAATCAACAAATTACGTCAATCACTTAAAGAACAAAAATTCGATGCAATCTATGTAACGGATATGTTAAATATAAGATATTTAACCGGCTTTACCGGCTCGGCTGGTGCCGTATTTGTAACTCAAGATAAGGCCTTCTTTATTACCGATTTCCGTTACAATACTCAAGCTAGTCATCAAGTTAAGTCTGCAACAGTTGTTATCCATCAAAACGGAGTAGATCAAGAAGTTAAAAACTTAATCGATCAAGAAAAGGTTCAAACACTAGCCATAGAAGCAGATAATATGAATGTCAGTCAATATCTAAAAATTAAAGATCTATTTGCAGCAGATATTAAAGCAAGTCAAGGGTTAATCGAAAAAATTCGCTTAATTAAAGATGAATCGGAACTTGAGACCATTCGACAAGCATGTGAAATTACCGATCAAGCGTTTGAACATATCTTAACCTTTATTAAACCTGGTGTAACTGAAATTCAGGTTGCTAATGAGTTAGAAGCTTTTCTTAAGGATAAAGGATCAACAGGCATGTCTTTTGATACTATTGTCGCTTCAGGTGAACGCTCTGCCATGCCTCACGGTGTAGCGAGTGAAAAAGTGATTGAAGATGGCGATATTGTGACGCTAGACTTTGGTTGCTACTATAAAGGTTATTCGTCTGACATGACTCGTACGATTGCGGTAGGATCGATATCAGATAAAATGAAAGAAGTCTATGAAATTGTACTTGAAGCACATCAACGCGTAATCAGAGAGGCTAAAGCTGGCATGACTGGTAAGGAAGTAGATGCGATAGCTCGTGATTATATTACGGAAAAAGGCTATGGTGAGTACTTTGGACACTCTACTGGCCACGGTGTCGGTTTAAATGTCCATGAAGAACCTGCAGTCTCTAGTCGTTCTGAAGCGGTTTTAGAGACGAACATGGTAATTACTGATGAACCCGGTATTTACTTACCAGGTATCGGTGGTGTTCGCATTGAAGATGATTTAATTGTGCAAGCAGATCGTGTAATACCAATCAACCGTAGTCCCAAAGAATTAATAATTATATAGGAGGCTAAAGGATGTTAAATAAACAAACTGTCGCATTTGAATCTCTCAGCGAACAATACTTAGGCGAAATTAATATTACGATGGGTGTCTTGGAAGACATTGCAGCCAAAGCTGCTTCAGAAATTGATGGTGTACTTAGTTCATCACAAAAAAAAGAAGCAGGAAAATTTTTGCGTATTCAAGGATCAGGTGTTAATGCTAAAATGCGTCAAATTGAAGACCGTATTTCGATTGATATTAATGTAAGCATTGCTTACGGTAAAACAGTTCCAGTTATAGCCGCTGCTATTCAAGAACGTGTTAAAGAACAAATTCTATACATGACAGATCTTATCGTCAGTGAAGTGAATGTTCATGTCCAATCGATTGATACAGAACCAAAAATGAATTCAGAGTTAAAAACTATTAGGAATAGCGAAAAAGAAATCGGAGAATAGGATGAAAAAATTATCACGTCATCAGCTAAGAGAAAAAGCAGTCCAGAGTTTATATCAATTAGTAATTGCTAGTGACCAGTTTCAAAGTGAGGATGCTGTAGAATTCGCTTTAGAAGCCGGTAATGATCCTGAGAAGGGATACTCAGGTGAGATAGATTCTTATCTAATAACCTTAGTTAGAGGAGTAAGAGACAATCAGTTGGCGTTAGATGATATGATTAAACAATATCTCAGCCAATCTTGGACTCTTGATAGAATAGCAAGTATTGATCTAACCATTTTACGCTTAGCTTTTTTTGAAGTGCTCTTCATTGACGAAGAGAAAGTTCCAGCCAAAGTAGCGGTTGACGAAGCGATTGAATTATCTAAGACTTTTTCAGATGATCGATCACGACAATTTATCTCAGGTGTTCTCGCTAAACTTTTAGCTAACCAAATCTAAATGGCGCCAGAAGAAGAATGTGAAGAAATTATTCTTTTTCTGGCTTTTTTCTTATAAGAATTTATTAAAGAAATGGGTATAACTTGTATAAGTATTTTAGGATGGATATAATCAAAGTGTCATCATATTAATTTAAAAGGAGCATAAAATTATGAAAAAACAAAAAGTTTTACTACTTGCTTTAGCTGCTTTAACAACTTTTCCAGCCAGTATGCCTTTGATTAGCCAATCAGCTATGGCAGTTGAACAGGCTGAGCAAACTTTGCAAGTAGAAAAATTAGCTTTAGGAGCGACTTTAAATTCACAACAAGCCCAACAAACCATTCAATTATTAGGCGCTAATCAGGTAACTCCTGAGAATACAATTTATGTTGACGGTGTGATGATTGATCGCTATTTAAACATTGGATCAGATGCTTCAACAGATGTATACTCGTCCGTATATATTAAGCCTCAAGCACCTGGTACAGGAATTAAAGTTCAAATTGTAACGCCTGAAAATATCACTGCTGTTTCAGCGACAACCTATCAAAATGCAGCTATTACTGCAGGGGCTCAAAATGCTTTATTAAAAATTGGTAGTTTTTTACCTGTAACGGGTGAGGGGGCACTTACTGGCTTATACGCTCTATTAGAGTCACAAGGTGTAGAAGTTAAGCAGCATGACATGCAAACGGCACAAAAAGAAATTTCTGTCGTAAATAATGTTAAGACTGAAACAGGGTTAACCGATGCACAAGTAAACGTAATTATTGCTGAAATTAAGAAAGAAGTTGCTGCTCAAGTTCAAAATAATGGTCAAGTAAACTCGACTGAAATTGTAAACACAGTTGTAAATAATGTTATTAATAACACTAATATTGAAGGCGATGGCAATGTTGTCGATAATTCAGTTGCTACCGATGTAAAGATTTCTAATCAAACGAAGCAAGAATTAGAGAAATATGCCAATGATTTTGCCCAGACCGATGCTGCTGCTAATGAAGACACTGTTCAACAACTAGATGCATCAATCGAAGACAAAAAATGGGACAATATTCTTGCTCAACTAGAGCCTAAAATGACTATTGATGAAATTAAAGCAGTAGAAACACCTGATTTTTCTGATACTGAAAAGTATCACGAAATTTTACCTGCTTTATACAATCGTTTCAAGCAAGCAGTCGATCAGGGGATCCGTGTAGATGATATCTATGCTCATACTTTTATTCTTGAAGCGATTCAACCAAATTTAACAGTTGAAACGAAAGCAGAGTTAGATAATTTTAGAGAATTGCTTTATCAATATACAGCAACCTTTGAAGGAAATATAAAGGCACTAGCTGAAAGTGAAGGCTTCGAATTCCAACCAATCAAAGATCAGTGGATGGCTAAATTACAAGAAGCTGAAAATCTTAAAACTTCTGATGCAGCTTTAGCTGAGATTATTCAGTTAATAGCTAATGCCACAGGATACGCTCCTCAGGTCTATACGTTTACTGATATTGAACAGGATGATAAAGTGATTAATCTATCTGTAGCAGAGGAAACACATTCTAAGGTGATTAGATTAGCTCGTTTTGAATATGACTTAGAAACAGGAGTAATTAGTGAAGTGGATCCAGCGTCATTAGAAGCTGTGCCATTAAATCAGGATACCTATGATTTCAATGCTGTTTATGGTGTCAATGTTGAAAATAATTATATTGCTAATAAAATCCCAGTTGATTATAGGATTCCTGGTTACACACCAGTTGAATCCACTGAAGAAGAAACAACTTTAGAAGAAATGGTTGAAGAGCCAGTTGATTCTGTAGAAACTCAAACCCCTGCAGAAGAGCCAACAGAAGAACTTCTTGAGGAAGAAGCACCAAGTGAAGAAAGCGTGGATGAGACAGTTCCAACTGAAGAGACAGAGAGTGTCGATCCAGTGTAAACTGATAGATGGTCTTAAGCTATAAAAAGAACCAGGGTCAATGATTGCCTGGTTCTTTTTGTTTTCTAGTTCTCTGAATTAGATTGTGCTAAAATAGAAAAGAATGATATCAAGAGAGGTGATGGAGTGACCCAAGATCAAAAGAACTATATCACGGTAGGAGCCTTATCAAAATATATCAGTCAAAAATTTGATCGTGACCCGCATATTCAAAGGATTAGAGTCTTGGGAGAGATTTCTAACTACCGTTATCGTCCTAATTCTCATCAATATTTTTCTTTAAAAGAAGGCCAAGTCCAAATTAATGCGATTATGTTCAAGAGTCAATTTCACCGTTTAAAATTCCAATTAGAAGAAGGCATGAAAGTTTTTGTAACGGCTAGAGTAGGAGTTTATGAAGGTGGAGGAAGGTATCAACTTTATGTTGAAAATATTGAGCCTGATGGAATTGGCTCTTTATACCTAGCACTTGAACAATTAAAAGAAAAAATGAAAGCCCAGGGACTTTTTGATCGTCCCAAGAGAAAAATATGTAAATATCCTAAACGACTAGCAGTGATAACTAGCCCATCGGGTTCTGTCATACGTGACATTATTACGACTGTTCAACGTCGTTATCCAATTGTCGAAATTGTTGTCTTTCCTACTAAAGTTCAAGGTAAGGAAGCGGCTAAAGAAATTGTTGCGTCATTTAAGCGGCTAGAAGAAAGCACTATTTCTTTCGATGGTGTTATCTTAGCACGCGGAGGTGGTTCGATTGAGGACTTATGGTGTTTTAACGATGAAGGAGTTGCCCATGCTATTCTTGCATGTCCCTTGCCAGTAATATCTTCGATTGGCCATGAAACCGATACTACGATTGCTGATTTAGTGGCTGATTTAAGAGCTCCAACTCCGACTGCTGCAGCGGAACTATCTGTTCCTGTGCTGCAAGAAGTTTTAATGACGATTAGCCAGCAACAAGTACGATTAATAAATGCTTTTCGAGGGCGCTTAGAATGGTCTCAAGAGCGTCTGGCAAGATCTGCTCGATCATATGTTCTTACTCAGCCAGAAAGACTGTACCAATCCTACGTGCAGAGTGTTATGCATTTAAATGAACGATTGAAAATGCGTCAAGAACAATATTTTTCACGCCAAAAACAAAAAATCAATCAACTAAAACAGGCTGTATATGCTTATAATCCTCAACAACAAATTAGCTACCGTCAAGAAAAATTAGGGACACTTCAACTAAGTTTACAACGCTCCTTCAATGATTATTTAAGAAGAAAATACGATAGGCACATGAAGGCAAGTGCCTTATTAGATGCATATAGTCCGCTGAAAATAATGGCAAGAGGATATTCTTTAGTTGAAAAAGAAGGTCAACAAGTAACTTCAAGTCATCAATTAACTGAAGGAGACCGTTTAAATATCCAATTATATAAGGGGTGTGCGAATGTTTTAGTAGAATCACTCGATAAAAATGAGCCAATAGATAGGGAGGATTAATCGATGACAGAAAATAAAACAGTAGAATCAACCATTAGTTTTGAACAAGCTTTACAAGAGTTAGAAGAAATTGTTCAACAATTAGAAAGAGGGACACTACCACTTCAAGATGCCTTACAAGCCTTTCAAAAAGGAATTTCATTAAGTCAGCATTGCCAAGAAGAATTAACGGAAGCCGAAGCGACAGTTACCAAAATGATGACTGAATCGGGATTACAGCCTTTAGATGAGGAGAATAAAACAGAATGATATTAGGTGGGCCCTTACGTTCCAAATTTGAACAGGCTTTGCAAGAGCAAGTTATCTCTTTAAATTCACCTTTAGAAATGGTGAAGCCAATGGTCTACTCGCTTAATAGCGGTGGAAAGAGATTAAGACCCTTACTTTTACTGACAACTATTGCGATTTTTAACAAAAAGAAAATTGATCAGGCTATGTTAACAGCCATTGCTTTAGAATTTATCCATACTTATTCTTTAATCCATGATGACTTACCAGCCATGGATGATGATAAACTGCGAAGAGGCCAACCAACCTCTCACGTTAGGTTTGATGAAGCCACAGCAATCTTAGCTGGTGATGCCCTTCAAGCGGATGCTTTCGCAATTTTATCTAAAGATGAAAGCTTGCAAGCCCATCAGAAGGTCGCTCTGATCAGAGAATTGGCTCATGCTGCAGGTTCATCTGGAATGGTTGCTGGACAGCTTTATGACATTAAGGCAGAAAATAAAACGATAGACATTGAGCAGTTACAACAAATTCATTTGATGAAAACTGGCCTTTTATTTATATTTGCTATGAAAGCAGCTACAATTATTTTAGAGGCTGATCAAGCTGAAAGCGATCTAATGATTACTTTTGGACAGCACTACGGTGTTGCGTATCAAATTCATAATGATCTAAAAGATGTCATAGACTTGAATGAAGAAGTGGATAGCTTAACTTACTCAGATATTATCAATCATAAATCAACTTATCCTAGTCTTTTAGGAGTAGGACAAGCTAAAGCGAGTTTGATTGAAGAAATCAAGTTAGCAAGAAAAGCTTTAAACGATTTAGAAAAGCTTAGCCATAAATCTTTCAAACAGTTAGATAACTTTCTATCACCTCTTGAAAAACACCTATAAGGAGTAATGAATGAAAAAAGAACGAGTCGATAAGCTAGTGGTCCAAGCAGGAATTACTCACTCACGTGAACAAGCACGCCGTCTGGTTATGTCAGGAAAAATCTATGATCAAAACGATCAGCGCTATGATAAACCAGGTGAAAAAATACCGATTGATCGCGAGCTCTATCTGAAAGGGAAACCTTTCCCTTATGTATCGCGTGGGGGATTAAAGTTAGAAAGAGCCTTATCTTCTTTCAATATTGATATTACAGACCATCTACTTTTAGATATCGGTGCTTCAACAGGAGGATTTACCGATGTGGCTTTACAAAATGGCGCACGCTTATCTTATGCTTTAGATGTAGGTTACAATCAATTAGCTTATTCCTTAAGACAAGATCCTAGAGTAGTCGTAATGGAACGGCAAAACTTTCGCTATGCTCGCTTCGAAGATTTTACAAAAGGACAGCCAACAATAGCAACAATTGATGTCTCTTTTATTTCTTTAGCTTTAATTTTGCCACCATTACAGCCGATTCTAAAAAAAGATGGTTCTGTTATTGCCTTGATTAAACCACAATTTGAAGCAGGACCTAGTCGGATTGGTAAAAAGGGTGTCATAAAAGACCCAGCAGTTCATCAAGAGGTCCTTGAAGAAGTATTAGCCTTTATTAGTAAAATTGGCTTTGTTATTAAAGAGCTTACCTATTCGCCAATTACAGGAGGCGAAGGGAATATTGAATATTTAGTGCATTTAATCAATGCTAGGCAAGTAGATAATCAAAGCCACTCAACAATTGCCATCGCAAAAATTGTGGAGGAGAGCCATCAAGCTTTTGAATAAACAATGCAAAGAGGTGCCTTATGTTAATCAGTTTAAGAATTGAAAACTTTGCAATTATTGATCAAGTTTCTATTGATTTTGATGAACAGATGACAGTGCTCTCAGGGGAAACTGGAGCGGGAAAGTCGATTATTATTGATGCGATTGGTATCTTATGTGGTGGAAGAGGGTCTACTGAGTTTGTGCGAAAAGGAAGCCCAAATCTCTTTATTGAAGGTCTTTTTAGTTTACAAGGAAATGAAAAGCTCTTAATGCAATTGCAAGCAATTGGAATTGAAATTGAGGATCCAGAAGATGCCCTTTTGATTCAACGCGAGATCCATAAGAGTGGACGAAATGTTATTAAAATTAATCAACGACCAGCTAATGTGACCATGCTAAAACGAATTGGTCGTTATTTGGTAGATATTCATGGTCAAAATGAACATCAAGCTCTGTTAGACTCCTCACGACATCTTGAGTTACTGGATCTTTTTGCTAGTGAGAGCTTACTTCAAGTTAAAGAAAAATATCAGCTAGTTTATAATCACTATCAAGATTTAAGACAGCAATTGTTAACTAAGAAATTTGACGAACAAGATGCACTTCAACGTTTAAATTATTTAGAGTTTCAGTTAGAAGAATTAAAAAATTTAGATTTAGTGGCAGATGAGGATCAGCAACTGCTACAACAAAGCAAGAGACTTCAAAATGCACAGTTAATGAGTCAGTATCTTAATGAAATCAACCAGCTAATGACCGATCAAGAAGCTAGTGTCGATCAGCAAATTGAGCGAGTGCTTTATCTGTTACAGCACTTGGGAAGATTTGATAATCAATATTTGTCATTTGAGGAGCGCTTACAAGGCCTGCAAGTAGATTTAAAAGAATTAAGCCGAGAAATTGCTTTTTCTTTTGATGTGCCAGATTATGATGAACAGGTGATGGATGAAATTCAAAGAAGACTAAGTCAGTTGGAAAAAGTTCAAAAAAAATATGGACGTAATATTGAAGAGTTAATCGATTACCAGCTTGAACTCGTTAAGGAAATTGATCAAATTAAACATTTTGAAAGTTATCAAAAACAAACACAGGAAGCCTTCCTCAAAACTTATGAAGAAGCCTTTGAATTAGCTCAAAGCATATCCAATCTCCGTAAAGAAGCAGCCAAAGCAATTGTCTCAGAAGTTGAAGGTCAATTAAAAGAACTCTACATGCCGCATACTGAATTTGAGGTCAAGATGCGACAGGTAGAGTCTGATTCTAATTTGCAACCATTCTTTTCCAATTCTTATTTACGTTTGAATGAAGCGGGTATGGACCAAGTTGAATTCTACTCAAGGACTAATTTGGGAGAAGAAAGTCAACCACTGGCTAAAATAGCATCTGGTGGTGAACTTTCACGATTTATGTTGGCCTTGAAGACAATTTTCGCAAGAAATCAAGCAGTTGAGACCTTAATATTTGATGAAATTGATACAGGGGTTTCTGGTAGAGTCGCTAGTGCTATAGCGAGTAAACTGGCTAAAATCGCTCAAAATAAACAAGTCTTATGCATCACCCATTTAGCACAAGTAGCTGCCGCAGCCAATCAACAGCTAATTATTAAAAAAGAAATTAATCAAGAGCGCACGGTTACACAAGTGGATTATTTATCAGAAGAAGAGCGAGTAGCCATGATTGCTGGCATGATGTCTGGTGAAGTACAATCTGAATCCAGTCTACAAGTAGCTCAAGACCTGCTCACATCCTATCAAAAGAATTAGGGGGTTTTTGTTTGAATAAACTACCGATAGTAGTGATTACAGGACCAACAGGAGTTGGGAAAACCACTCTTTCAATCCGTTTGGCTAAACGTTTCAAAGGGCAGATTATTAATGCGGATTCAATGCAAGTATATCGTGGATTGGATATTGGAACAGGAAAAATTAAATCGGAAGAAATGTCAGGAGTACCTCACCATCTCTTAGACATCTACGACCCGCAAGATAATTATGATGCCAGTCAGTTTCAGGCCGATGCCAATCGTGCAATCGAACAAATTTCGGCGGAAGGAGACTTGCCCATATTAGTGGGGGGGACAGGTCTTTATTTAGAGGGTTTACTTTATGACCTTTCATTTGGTGGTCAGGAATCAATGGATTCTCACTACCGTAAACATTTAGAAGAAAGATTGCAAAACGAAGGCGAAGGTATTCTATGGCAAGAATTGAATGCTATCGACCCTTTAGCTGCAAAGAAAATCCCAATACAAAATGGCCGTCGGATTGTACGAGCTTTAGAAGTTATTAAGCAAACAGGCAAACTTTTTTCAAGTCAGACCGATATAAGTAACCGTCAATCACGGTTTAATGAATTATTGATTATTTTAAATCGTCCGCGCGAGGAATTGTATAGTCGAATTAACCGCAGAGTTGAATTAATGGTCGAAGAAGGATTGGAAAATGAAGTCCATCAGCTGTATCAGCTTAACAAAAATCTAGAGCTTTCAAGTATGAAAGGTATTGGCTATAAAGAGTGGTGGCCTTATTTTGAGCAAAATCAATCACTTAAAGAAACGATTACGACTATCCAGCAAAATAGCCGGCGCTATGCAAAAAGACAATTAACTTGGTATCGTAACCGCATGAAAAATCAGCATTGGATTGATTTAAGCAATCCAGATTATGAAGATGAAGCAAATGAATTAATCGCAAATTTCCTAGAAGAAATTGAAAGGGAGAAAAATGATTGAAACAAGAAAAGGGCCTGAACGAGTCCTAATAGTGGGTATCCGAACGGATACTTATCAAGAAGATCGTTTTATGGAATTAATCTCAGAGATGGAATCCTTGACCCAAACAGCAAAGGGTGTGGTCATTAAAACAATGATACAAAACTTACCCAGACTCAATCATCATTCTGCCGTTGGGTCTGGCAAGTTAGAAGAAATCCGGCTCTATGTAGAAAGTGACGCTATTGACCTAGTTATCTTTTTTAATGCACTCTCACCAAGTATGAACAAAGTAATTGAGGCTGAATTAGGTGTGAAAGTCATTGACCGTGTTCAATTAATCCTCGATATCTTTGCCATGCGAGCTAAGAGTCGCGAAGGAAAGCTACAAGTTGGTTTAGCGCAATATCAATATTTATTACCAAGAATTGGTGGCCAAGGTAAGTCTCTGTCTCGTTTGGGAGGAGGGATAGGTACCAGAGGTCCAGGTGAAACGCAATTAGAGACCGATCGCCGTCATATCCGCTCTCGCATTACCCAAATAAAAAAAGATTTGCAGGAAGTGGTGCAGCATCGTAAACGAACACGCGAAAATCGCCACAGTGGTCGTGAGTTTAACATTGGCTTAGTAGGCTATACTAATGCTGGCAAATCGACTATTTTGAGTCAAGTAACGGAAAGTGAAACTTTCGTACAAGATCAATTATTTGCCACTCTAGATCCTCTCACTAGACAATTTGCCATTCATGGTCACCCAATGTTTACTTTGACAGATACCGTCGGTTTTATTGAAGAACTACCTACTCAATTAATCGAATCCTTCAAGTCAACATTGGAAGAAATCCGTTATATGGATGTCTTACTACATGTGGTTGATGCTTCCAATCCTGCCCATCTCATGCATGAAGAAACAGTCAACCGTATTTTGAAAGATATTGAAGCAGACCATATTCCGGTTTTAACGGTTTATAATAAAAAAGATGCAATGGAAGAGTCATTTGTTGCTGTTCAAAAACCAAATATAACGATTTCCGCTTTAGAAGCGACGGACATTGAAAAATTAAAAGAAGCGATTTGGGCTCTTTGTATTCAGTCAGCTGAGGCATACTCTGTAAAAATTTTACCCGAAGAAGCAGACCTCTTATCGCATTACCAACAAAATACGCTAGTCGAGAGTTTAGACTTCGATGAAGAAAATCAATTCTATCGAGTGACAGGATACCGTCGTAAACAAAATGACTAGCAGAGACTATAAAGGAGGATGAAAATGTTAACGATGAAAGATATTATTAAAGAAGGTCACCCAACCTTGCGTTTAAAAGCAAAAAAGGTAACTTTCCCAATGGATCCTTCGTTAAAACAAAAAGCCATGGAAATGTTAGAGTTTCTAAAGAATAGCCAAGATAAGGAAAAAGCAGAAAAATATGGGTTAAGACCGGGGGTAGGTTTAGCAGCCCCACAGATAAATATAAGCAAACAGATATTTGCTATGCATATTTATCAATTTGATGATGAAGGCAACATTTCTGGTGAAGAAATGAGTCAAATTTTCGTTAACCCAGTGATTACGAGACACTCTGTTCAGGAAGTCGCTTTAAGTGAAGGTGAAGGGTGCTTATCAGTGGATCGTGAAGTAGAAGGTTATGTGCCTCGTCCACAAAGAATAACACTCAAGTATCAAGATCTGGAAGGGAATGAACATAGTTTAAAATTAAGGAATTATCAAGCTGTGGTAGCTCAGCATGAAATTGATCATTTGCATGGTATCATGTTTTATGATCATATTAATGAGCAAGCGCCTTGGTATGCTAACAAGGATTTAATAATAATTTAGTTTAAGTATTAGCTAATCTAGAGAATAGATTGTTTGAATTTAATATTCTATGATATAATACTTAAGTAATTTGAAGAAGTTAGGAGAAGATAAGATGATTTCAGCAACAGATTTAAAAGCCGGTATGACTTTTGTGGACGAGGGAAACTTGATTAAAGTTTTAGAAGCTAGTCACCATAAACCGGGTAAAGGAAATACTGTTATGCGTATGAAGCTTCGTAATGTTCGCTCAGGTGCAACCTATGATACTACTTTTCGACCTGATCAAAAGTTTGAACGCGCATATTTAGACACTAAAGAAGTTCAATATCTTTACAAAATGGACGGTATGGCTGTGTTTATGGATTTAGAAACATACGAGCAATATGAACTGCCAGCTGATACCATTGAAAATGAGCTATTCTATTTATTAGATAATATGAACTGTAAAATTCAATTCTTCGGTCATGAAGTAATCGGAGTTGAATTACCAGGAACGGTTGTCTTGACTGTTTCGGAAACTCAACCTTCGATTAAGGGAGCAACCGTTACTGGCTCAGGCAAGCCAGCTACAATGGAAACAGGTTTAGTTGTAAACGTCCCTGATTTTATTGAAGCAGGTGAAGCATTAGAAATTGGAACAGCTGACGGATCTTATAAGGGAAGAGCTAACAAATAAGTTTAAAAGACGCAGCTTAATGAATTTTTTATATCATGATTGTTCGAAGATAAAAGCCCCTTGCTGATTAAAGATTCAGCAAGGGGCTTTTAATCAGTTAATCAAGTTCAGTAAAGGTTGCCCAATTATAATAAGAACCTTCATAGTTCTTAACATTTTCAAAACCTAGCATTTCCATAATTAATTGCATATAGGCCGAACGAAAATTGCTTGGACAATAAGTGACGATGGCATCCTCTTTATTAAATCCTTATTCTATGAAAAGAGCTTCGAATTCTTCATTTGATTTTAATAAAACCTCCTCATTATAAAGGTCTGTATTCTGTATATGGAATATTAATTGCGCCAGGCAAATGACCACCTTTTTTTCAAGTGAGTCAAGGATTTTATAATTGGCAATTGTCTCAGTTAATTCGTGTGTATCAATAACAGCTGTACGATCGATATCTTTGACAGTTGCTTCCACTGGTTCTAAGGTTATTTGATCTTTAACCAATTGAATATCAGATTTAGCAATTGCTCCTGAAACATGGCCTTTTTTTGCTTCTTTTTGACCGCGGGTGTCAATAATTATAGTATCTGAATTGCCAAATCTGGAAGCCAAATAATTGACATCAACGATATAAACTCCATTGAAACGATTGAAATCAGCTTTATCTCCATTTAACTCACGCTCAGCTGTTTCAGCACTTGAGTTCTCCGTGTCACTTGCAAATGCAATAAAACTGTTATACGAGCTAAGACCTAGTGATAATAAAAATACTAAAAGTATATTTATGATTTTTTTATAATATCCTTCCTTCATGTATTTTAGTACTATTGAGTAATAAATGGTAATAAACATCTGTGAAATAATTATATAAGTAGAAGCAACCTATCAGAATATTAAATAATCAAAATAAAAACCACCTCAACGAACTCTATTAATAGAGAACAATTGAGGTGGTTTAATGTTATAAAATATGCCAGGCAGGATTCGAACCTGCGACCTACGGTTTAGAAGACCGTTGCTCTATCCAGCTGAGCTACTGGCACATAACAGCTACATTATTATAGTTTTTTTTTTTTTGATTGTCAAGCTGTTTCATAAAAAATCACTAAATATAACAGATTATCACTGAAAATTATAACAGATAAAACAGAGTTCTTTGTGCATTTTTTATCAAAGTTTATTATAAAAACCTATGATTTAATTGTAATTGTATGCATAACTCATCTTTTTTCTTGCAATTGGGCAGCTAAGGTGTTATCGTTGAAAATGAGCAATTATTGCTACAGTTTTAATTTAACTGTTATTAAGGACAAAAAATGAGAGGAATGTGAAAGAATGGCACGAGCTAAAGCAAAAGTGACAATGGATGAATTATTGATGCCAGATAATTTTGATTTTTCAATGGTTCAAGTGATGGATGAAGCGGGGAAGATTGTTAATCCAGATCTTTTAGGTGATGTTACTGAGGAAGACATGGTTAAATTTATGGAAGAAATGGTTTGGGCTCGCGAATTATTTGAGCGTTCAACAGCGCTTAACCGTCAAGGACGTTTAGGTTTCTATGCTCCAACCTCTGGTCAAGAAGCTTCTCAATTAGGTACTGTATTGGCTACTGAAAAAGAAGATGTACTGTTACCTGGTTACCGTGATGTTCCTCAATTAATTAAGCATGGACTTCCTTTATATAAGGCTTTTCTATGGTCAAAAGGACATGTAGCTGGATCAACTTTTGATGAAGACCTAAAGGCGTATCCACCACAAATTATTATTGGTGCACAGTATGTTCAAGCAGCGGGAGTTGCCTTAGGAATTAAAAAGAATAAACGACAAGCGATTGCGATGACATGGACGGGTGATGGTGGTTCTTCACAAGGAGACTTTTATGAAGGAATTAACTTTGCTGGTGCATATCAATCACCAGCTGTCTTTGTTGTTCAAAATAATGGCTGGGCGATTTCAACGCCCCGTTCTGTCCAAACAGCCGCACCGACTTTAGCTCAAAAAGCTGTAGCAGCCGGCATTCCTGGTATTCAAGTGGATGGGATGGATATTTTAGCTGTTTATGCAGTTACAAAGGCTGCTAGGGAATATGCGATTGCAGGTAATGGACCGGTACTAATCGAGACTGTTTGTTATCGTTTTGGTCCTCATACCCTTTCTGGAGATGATCCAAAACGTTACCAAGCAGAAGGCTCTCAAGCAGAATGGCGCGCTAAAGATCCTTTAATTCGTATGCGTAACTACCTAACTGCTAAAGGACTTTGGTCAGAAGAACAAGAAGAAGAAGTTATTCAAAGGACAAAAGAAGAAGTTAGAGATGCCATTAAATTAGCTGACCAAGAACCAAAACAAAAAATCTCAGATTTTTTAAAAAATATGTATGAGACACCAGATTTTGTAACACAAGAACAAATTAGTAAATTTGAAGCAAAGGAGAATAAATAATTATGGCTAAATTAACAATGATTGAGGCTATTACAGAAGCCTTAGCCAATGAATTGCGCACAAACGACCGCACACTTGTTTTTGGAGAAGATGTGGGTAAAAATGGTGGGGTTTTCCGAGCTACTCAAGGCTTACAAGAAGAATTTGGCGAAGAACGTGTAATGGATACACCGTTAGCTGAATCTGGTATAAGTGGCATGGCTATCGGGCTAGCTCTTGAAGGATTCCGTCCAATTCCTGAGATTCAATTTAATGGATTTGTTTTTGAAACAATGGACTCTGTTGTAGCTCAAGCCGCGCGTACCCGTTACCGTATGGGAGCTTCCCGTAACCTACCAATTACATTCCGTTCTCCTTTTGGTGGAGGAGTTCACACACCTGAGCTTCATGCAGACTCATTAGAAGGTCTCTTAGCTCAATCACCAGGCCTTAAAGTGGTAATTCCTTCTAATCCATATGATGCTAAAGGCTTATTAATTTCAGCGATCCGAGATAACGATCCAGTGTACTTTTTGGAACACATGAAATTGTACCGTTCTTTCCGTGAGGAAGTTCCAGAAGGAGAATACACTGTTCCTTTAGGCAAGGCAAAAGTTGTTAAAGAAGGTACAGACTTAACTTTAATTGCATATGGTGCTATGGTACAAGAATCGGTCAAAGCAGCAGAAAAATTAGCTAAAGAAGGCGTTGATGTTGAGGTACTTGACTTAAGAACAGTTCAACCATTAGATATTGAAACAATTATTGCTTCGGTAGAAAAAACAGGAAAAGTAATTGTAGTTCAAGAAGCGCAACGTCAAGCGGGTGTTGGAAGCAAAGTGATTGCTGAGATTTCTGAACGTGCAGTTCTTTCTCTGAAAGCACCAATTGGATTCGTAGCTGCTCCTGATACCATCTTCCCATTTGGAATGGCTGAAAGAGACTGGTTACCAAATGCAGAAGATATTGTGGCCAAGGCTAAGGAATTAGAAGATTTTTAGACGATAAATGATTTCAAGCAGATGTTCCATCTGCTTGCTTTCGAGTCAAGTTAAGAAAAGGAGAAAAATTATATGGCATTCCAATTTAAATTACCAGCTTTGGGCGAAGGGATTATGGAAGGTGAAATCGTCTCTTGGGCGGTTAAAGAAGGAGACACAATTAAAGAAGATGACACTTTAGTCGAGGTCCAAAATGATAAATCCGTTGAAGAATTACCTTCTCCAGTTTCTGGAACTATAAAAAAAATTCATGTAGCAACCGGTCAAATTGCTCAGCTCGGTCAAATAATTGTTGAAATTGATGCGCCAGGATTTGAAAACGAAGCTAACCCTGAGAGAGAAGAAACGCCGGCGAGTCCAGCCAAAGAAGCATCTGATTCAAAAGTAGATCAAACAGCAAAAGCCAATTCGAACACAGCATTTTTCCAATTTAAATTACCTGCTTTAGGGGAAGGGATTATGGAAGGAGAAATTGTTTCTTGGTCCGTAAAGGAAGGTGAAACAATTAAAGAAGACGAAACCTTAGTAGAAGTTCAAAATGATAAATCAATTGAAGAATTACCTTCTCCAGTTTCTGGCATCGTTAAGAAAATTCATGTACAGACTGGTCAAATTGCGCAATTAGGGCAAGTTTTAGTTGAAATTGACTCGCCAGAACACAATGGTCAAACCGACAATTCAACTAGTAGGGAAGAACAAGGAGAAGCGCTAGCAAACTCTTATGATGATGCAGCCTCGCCAGTTGAGAAAAACCCAGTAATTGAAACGACAGTAACTAAAGAGTCACCACATGTTCAAGGGTTATCGGATGAAGAGGTAGAGAACCGTCGCGTATTAGCAATGCCATCCGTTCGTAAACTTGCACGTGATAGGGCAATTGATATCACACGAGTAGCAGGAACCGGCAAGAACGGTCGCATCACAGCCGAAGATATTAATAACTTCGCCGCATCGGCCAAAATGGAGTTACCAGTTAATAAGTCTGAGCAAAAAGTGGCTACTTCTAGCACAAATGAAGAAATTGCGGCTAAAACGGAAGCTCAACAGTCAAAATCTGAAGCAAAGCCATTTGTATCCAATCAAACTGAGCGTGAAGAACGTGTGCCTTTATCAGGCACTAGAAATGCCATCGCTAAGGCAATGGTCAATTCTAAGCATACGGCTCCCCATGTTACTTTATTCGATGAAGTTGAAGTGTCTAAACTATGGGAACACCGTAAGAAATATAAGGTCATTGCTGCTGATAAAGAGGTCAAATTGACTTTTCTTCCATATGTTGTGAAGGCTTTAATCGCAGCTGCTAAGCAATATCCAGTGATAAATTCATCAATTGATGATGTTTCTAATGAAATTGTTTACAAAAACTATTATAATGTAGGTATTGCGACAGATACAGAACGGGGACTATACGTTCCAAACATTAAAGAAGCTAATACTAAGAATATGTTCCAAATTGCTAATGAAATTGTTGAGCTTTCTGAAAAGGCTCATGATGGTTCATTATTGATGTCTGAAATGTCAGGTGGAACAATGACTATTTCAAATATTGGTTCAGCCGGCGGAAAGTGGTTCAGCCCGATTATCAATCATCCTGAAGTAGTCATCTTAGGATTCGGTTCGATTGTGCAACAGCCAGTTGTCAATGAAGCGGGTGAATTAGCTGTGGGACGTGTATGTAAGTTGTCATTAAGCTTTGACCACCGTATTGTTGATGGAGCAACTGCACAGCGTGCACTGAATGAAGTGAAACGTTTTCTTGCAGACCCAGAACTATTATTAATGGAAGGATAGTGATCAAATGGTAGTTGGAGATTTCGCAATGGAATTGGATACCGTCGTAATTGGAGCAGGTCCTGGAGGCTATGTAGCAGCTATTCGTGCTGCACAGCTTGGACAAAAAGTAGCAATTATTGAAAGAGAATACTTAGGAGGCGTTTGTTTAAACGTGGGTTGTATTCCTTCAAAAGCCTTGATTCAAGCAGGACACGTGTATCATCAAGCAAAACATGGTGAAACATTTGGTGTATCTACTTCAAATGTGGAAATTGATTGGGAAAAAACCCAAAATTGGAAGCAAAATGAAGTTGTAGCGAAAATGACTTCTGGTGTGGAAATGCTTCTTAAGAAAAATAAGGTGGAGATTATTGAAGGAGAAGCTTTTTTCTCTGATAAAGATACTCTTCGTGTTGTCAACGGTGAAGAAGCGCAAACCTATACTTTCAAAAATGCAATTGTTGCAACAGGATCTCGCCCTATTGAAATTCCAGGTTTTGAATTCAAAGGCCGTGTGATTGACTCAACAGGTGGATTAAACTTGCCTGAAATTCCTAAAGATCTAGTGGTTATCGGTGGTGGAATTATCGGTACAGAGCTAGGAGGCGTTTATGCAAATCTAGGAACAAATGTGACTATCTTAGAAGGATCTAAACAATTTATTCCTTCATTTGAAAAGGATATGACACGTCTTGTTGAAAGAGATCTAAAAGCTTTAGGAGCCGAAATTGTCACAAACGCAATGGCTAAGAAGGCTGAGGAAAAGGGAGACCGTGTGGTTGTAACTTATGAGCGCAAAGGTAAAGAAATTCAAGTTGAAGCGGACTATGTAATGGTTACTGTAGGACGCCGTCCAAACACTGACAACTGTGGTTTGGAACAAGCAGGTGTTGAATTAGATGAACGTGGATTGGTTAAAGTAGATAATCAAGGACGTACTTCTAATCCAAACATTTTTGCCATTGGCGATATCGTTCCTGGAGCCATGTTAGCCCATAAAGCTTCATTCGAAGCGAAAGTTGCTGCATCAGCAATTTCTGGTGGAAAAGACATTGTTGATTATAAAGCCATGCCGTCTGTATGTTATTCTGACACTGAATTAGCTTCAGCAGGACACACTAAGGACTCTGCTAAAGAAGCGGGGATTGATGTAACTGTAACTAAATTCCCATTCGGTGGTAATGGCCGTGCAGTAGCTTTAGATCACTATAATGGTTTTGTTCGTTTGGTTACAAGAAAAGAGGACGATGTTATTATCGGAGCTCAAGTGGCTGGGCCAAGTGCCTCAGATGTATTAGCAGAAATCACCCTCGCAATTGAAGCCGGTATGAATGCTGAAGATATTGCCTTAACTGTTCATGCGCACCCAACGTTAAGTGAAGCAACGATGGATGCAGCTGAAGCAGCACTCGGCATGCCAATTCACATGTAATAACTCTATAACCCCTGATAGAACAACTTCTATCAAGGGTTTTTTTATTCGTTTTCTAAAAGGGACAGTATTTAATAATCAACTAGGGGAAAAATTTAAGCCCCATGCAAAAATCATGCAGGGGGCTTAAATTTTAAGGTTAGACGATTTGCATCCTTAAAGAGGTGGCAGTGTTCCCAGATCCTTTTTTGGCATTGATTGGAATTGATGATAAATGACATAGCTAGCTAAGATAAAAGCCATTACGTCCGCGATAGGGGCTGCCAAAGGGACTTGTTCGACACCGAACTGGTGGCCAAAAAACAAAATGAGGGGAAGCAAGAAAAAAATCTGTTTACTAAGGGCCAATAATGCACTCTTAAAGCCATAACCAATGGCTGATAGGAGATTTGCCATTCCAATGTGCATGCCTATAATAACCGTCATGAATAAAAAGCTACGTAAGTAATGCATGGCATAAGTAAAGTATAACTCCTCACCATTACCAAAGATACGGATTAAAGGACGGGTGAGGGTTTGGAAGATAACAAACATTATTAATGAGAAAGCGGCTAAAACTTTCATCTCTAATTTGAAAGTGTCTCTAACGCGCTGATAGTTTCTAGCGCCGTAATTGACACCCAAAATAGGTTGAGCTCCTTGAACGATTCCGATGACAACACCTATGAACAAGGTGTTAATTTTAATGGTAATACCAGCAGCAGCGATTGGGATATCCGCTCCGTAAATAGAGTTGGCTCCGGCAAATTTAAGAGTATTATTGAGGACAATTTGAACGACGGTATTTGACAACTGAAAGACAAAAGAGTTGATACCCAGTTTAAATATTTGCCAAAGTTCGTTCAGTTGGATAGTTATTTCACGAAAATGAATGGATACTAGTTTGAATTTTGGAATATAAGCAAGAATAAAAAGTCCTGAGACTATTTGCCCGATAATTGTGGCCAAAGCAGCACCACGCATTCCCCAATTAAATCCGAAAATAAACAGAGGGTTCAATGCTGTATTGATTGCTGCCCCTACGAGAACACTTATCATGGAGTATTTTGCACTACCATCTGCTCTAACGAGATTTGCTCCACCAATATTCAACATAAAAAAAGGAATACCGATAGCAATAATTTGTACATATTGAACGGACAGAGGATAAACTTTTTCAGTAGCTCCGAAAAATTTCATTAGTGGACCTGCTTGCCAAAAGATTACAAGAGCGAGAAGAATTCCCGATAAAAGTAAAAATCCAAAGGCTGTTGCGAGTGTATTGCGAGCCGTAGTGAAATCTTTTCGACCAATAGTTAAATTAAAGTTAGCAGCGGCGCCAATTCCTGTGAGTAATCCGATGGCTAAACAGACCGTCGTTATCGGAAAAGCGATATTGGTTGCTGCATTTCCTAAATAGCCAACTCCTTGTCCAATAAAGATTTGATCTACGATATTGTAAAGAGAGTTGGCCAGGTTGGCAATAATACTGGGAATTGCAAATTGTTTAAGTAATTTGGACACGGGTTCAGTTTCAAGAGGGTTGTGTATGTTAGGAATTTCAAGCGAGGGATTAGTTTCTGTCACAAATTTCTTCCTTCCTTAGCAAATTTATTTTTATTATGATAATCGACTTCCCATTATAACATAAAAAAATTCTAAAGGTAAAACGATCCAATTAAACAAGAAAATTTGTGATCTAGAGTTGTCAAACATATGTTACACAAGGTGCTTCTAAAATGGCATGCTTATGTCTTAGCGTCTAGCCCTCAAATTCTTTATATCTGTCAAAGAGGAAAGCGGAGCGATCCTTGACAGAAATAAAGAATTTGAGATCATGGGCAAGACTAAGCAGGCTTGTTCCTAAAGTATTCGCGTACTACTTCATTGGGACTCTTAAAATTTAAAACCTTTCGATGGATATTATTGCCTCGGTTCACATATCGACGATGTGCTTTCTTCAATTCTTGCACACTCTTAAATTCTCGACGATTGTAGAATCGTTCCCCATCTTCTCGGTGACTTCTTTCAACTATGCCGTTCTGCCATAGAGAATAGGGACGGGTCTTGAGATACTCTATCTCCTTACTCTCTGATATCTCTTCAAAAAAGTATGCTTAACGCTCAAAGTAGTCCCGAAAGTGGAAAGAGAGTTTACCAACACTCTTTCACCGGAGTATTATGCCTTTCTAAACAAGCAAGAAACAGATCCATGAATGAAAGATAAAAAGATACGTTGCAAATAAAACACTATTTTTAACATTTTATATTTGAGGCGTTCAAAATATTGAATGTGAGGAGTTTTTGACGGTAATTAGTATGCTCTATTGACTAGGATCCGCTTTTTGATTGAGTAGAACAATGTATCTTATTAAGAAAACGTTTTATATTCGAAATACTTTTTCATTTGCGTAAAAATGCGTTATATTAGTATTAACCGAAATGAATTTGTTGGAGGTGTAATAAGATGTCTAGTTATTCCTATCCATTAAATGAAGATTGGTCAAGTCAAGAAATTACGATCGTTGTTGATTTTTTAGCAGGGGTTGAATCCGCCTATGAAAGAGGAATTAGAGTAGAACGGATTAAAGATAAGTATCGAGCATTTAAAGAAATTGTCAATTCGATAAGTGAAGAAAAACAAATTGATCGTGAATTTCAAGCGGCTTCGGGATACTCTATCTATCGATGCATGCAAAAAGCTAAAACATTGAAAGATTCCCAAACGTTAAAAATGCCTTAGGAGGTCACTATGGATTTTCAATTACATCAACGTGTAATATCTTGGTTAAAAACAGCTGGGGACTCGTTGATCGCTTCCTTGAATACCAATTTAATGGTTGAAGAAAAAACGAACGCAAGTGATTTAGTCACACGGATGGATAAAGAAGTAGAAGCCTATTTTACCCAACAAATTAACACTTACTATCCCGACCATCGTGTATTAGGCGAAGAAGGAAAGGGACATTCGATTAAAGAGACTCATGGAGTCTTATGGATAATTGACCCGATTGATGGAACTTTGAATTTTGTCAAGCAAGGGCGTTTTTTTGGCGTCATGATTGGTATATATAAAGACGGTCGGCCGCTAGCGGGCTATATCTATGATGTAATGCAAGGCGATCTTTATTATGGGTTTGTCGGTCAAGGCGCTTTTTTGAATGATCGTCCTCTGATACCATTAGAAATTAATTCGTTAGAGCAAGGGCTTATGGTGACAAACGCCCACATTTTAGTTGAAAACCAATTTAATAGTCAAGCATTATTACATGCATCTCTGGGTTCAAGGTCTTATGGTTGTGCAGCTTATGAAATGATTTCCGTTATTAGAGGGGAATCCGCTTTTTATTTAGCAAGTCGTTTAATGCCGTGGGATTTTGCAGCGGGAGTAGCAATTTTAGAATCTTTAGGTTTTAAGTATAGTCAACCTAACGGACAGGATCTGAATCTTTTAACAGCGAATCCTGGTCTCTTCTCTAACGCTGCAGTTTATGAGGAAGTATTACAGATAATTAATTCAAAAGAAAATTAGGAGAATTTAATGAAAATAAGAAATGACATAAGAAATATTGCAATCATTGCCCACGTTGACCATGGTAAAACCACTTTGGTTAATGAGCTCCTTAAGCAATCGGATACTTTAGATGCTAGAGCTCAGATAGACGATCGTGCAATGGATCGCAATGATATTGAAAGAGAACGTGGCATTACCATCTTAGCTAAAAATACAGCTGTAAATTACAAGGGAACACGGATCAATATCATGGATACGCCTGGACACGCAGACTTCGGTGGTGAAGTAGAACGTATTATGAAAATGGTTGATGGCGTTATCTTGGTAGTAGATGCTTATGAAGGTACTATGCCTCAAACACGCTTTGTGTTGAAGAAAGCCTTAGAAGAAGGTAAGACTCCTTTAGTGGTTGTTAATAAAATTGATAAGCCATCGGCTCGTCCGGAGGTAGTTGTTGATGAAGTGCTTAACCTATTGATTGAATTAGGCGCAGATGATGATCAATTAGAGTTCCCAGTTGTTTATGCTTCAGCTATTAATGGGACTTCTTCGCTTTCTAGTGATTTGCAAGACCAAGAAAATACCATGGATCCAATTTTTGAATCAGTAATTGAACATATTCCAGCACCAATTGATAATTCAGATGACCCACTGCAGTGTCAAGTCACCATGCTTGATTACAATGACTTTGTCGGCAGAATTGGAATCGGTCGCGTTTTCCGTGGCAAGATCAAAGTTGGGGATGCGGTAACGGTTATTAAGATTGATGGCTCTAAGAAGAATTTCCGGGTGACAAAATTATATGGTTTTCTTGGATTAGACCGAATTGAAATTAAAGAAGCGATGGCCGGAGACTTAATTGCAATTTCTGGAATGGATGATATTTATGTAGGAGAAACGATTGCTTCAGTTGATAATCCAGAGGCTATGCCATTGCTTCATATCGATGAGCCAACTCTAGAAATGAACTTCTTAACCAATAATTCTCCATTCGCTGGCCGTGAAGGGAAGTATGTTACTGCGCGTAATTTGGAAGATCGTTTGATGCAGGAATTGCATACAGACGTTTCTTTAAATGTTACGCCAACAGACTCGCCAGATACTTTCAAGGTGGCTGGACGTGGGGAGTTACATTTATCGATCTTAATCGAAAATATGCGACGTCAAGGCTATGAATTCCAAGTCTCACGTCCGCAAGTGATTATAAGAGAAATCGATGGCGTTAAGTCAGAACCATTTGAACGTCTTCAAATCGATACCCCGGAAGAATACATGGGGGGCATTATCGAGGCTATCAGTAATCGTCGGGGTGAAATGGCAGATATGGTTCACTCTGGCAATGGACAGATTCGTCTGGTCTTTTCAATTCCAGCTCGTGGTTTAATTGGTTTCTCAACCGAATTTATGTCTTTAACAAGGGGATACGGCATTATGAACCATACTTATGATGAGTACCGTCCGGTGATTAATGTAGAACTTGGTCAGCGTCGTAACGGAACCTTAGTTTCCATCGATAGCGGTCAAGCAACCACATATTCAATTATGAATCTTGAGGATCGTGGAACGATTTTTGTTGAACCTGGTACGGAGGTATATGAAGGAATGATTGTTGGCGAACATAATCGTGAGAATGATTTGACGGTTAATATCACTAAAGCAAAACAATTAACGAATGTCCGTTCAGCTAACAAAGACCAAACAGCTGTGATTAAATCCACTAAAAAAATGACATTGGAAGAAGCTATACAATTCATGGCAGATGATGAATATTGTGAAATTACACCAATGGCAATCCGTTTACGCAAACGTATTCTAGACAAATCAACCCGTGAAAAAGCGAAAAAAAATAAAAAATAATATAAACATAGAACTCGAAGATAATAAAAGAGTATCTTTGGGTTCAATGCCTTTGTGAATAGATATATAAGCATATTTCTTTGTCTGACTATAGTGGCATGATATGATAAAGATCATAACAGAATTAGGAGGAGTAAAAATGACATTCAAATTACCTGAATTACCCTATGCATATGATAATTTAGAGCCCGCTATTGATCAAAAAACCATGGAGATTCACCATACTAAACACCACAATGGTTATGTTACTAAATTAAACGCAGCCGTTGAGGGAACCGAGTATGCTGACCAATCGATTGAAGAAATTATCAAGAGCTTAAAATCACTTCCAAGTGATATTCAAACAGCTGTTCGCAACAATGGTGGAGGCCACTATAACCACTCGCTATTCTGGGAATCATTACAAGCTCCTCAAGAAGACAACAAGCCTTCTGGAGACTTAGCTAAGAAAATTGATGAAGAATTTGGGTCTTTCGAAAAATTCCAAGAAGAATTTACAAAAGCTGCAACCGGTCAATTTGGATCAGGTTGGGGTTGGTTAGTTAAAGATGGCGACAAACTAAAAGTTTTAGGCACTCCAAATCAAGACAATCCTTTAACTGAAGGTTTAACTCCTTTATTAGGTTTAGACGTTTGGGAGCATGCTTACTACTTAAACTATCAAAATAGACGTCCGGACTACGTTAAAGCTTTCTGGTCTATTATTAATTGGGACAAAGTTGCAGAACGCTTTTCAGCATAATATTTATGAATAAATAAGTATAATGATTATTTTTAAAACTATCTATTTAGTTTTCACTTACTTTCCAAGTTTTTAAACTTAAGAAAAGTAAGTGCTTTTTTAATTGGCTCTTTGTCAAATAGGGTTGATGAGTAGGTGAGGTAACCGACTGGTTACTT
>NZ_JBNUPI010000008.1:0-84754 GCF_050409505.1 Facklamia sp. P12937 | reverse complement strand
TTCTCGCTCCCGCAAAAAATATGCCGGAGAATTAATTCAAATGGATGCTTCTCAACATGTTTGGTTTGGAACAGAAAAAGCCTTTTTACACGTCGCCATTGATGATGCTTCGGGAGAGATTGTCGGTGCTTTCTTTGACAAGCAAGAAACTTTAGCTGCTTATTATGAAGTTTCTGCTCAGTTTCTAGAAAACAAAGGCATTCCTGTTGAAATTTTGACCGATAATCGCACGATCTTTAAGGCTGGGAGAAAAGAAAAAGGCTCTCTGTCTGACCAGAGAACCTTAACACAGTATGGATATATGTGCCAAAACTTAGGGATTGTCCTGTCGACGACTTCAATCCCCCAAGCTAAAGGACGCGTGGAACGCGTGTTTAACACACTTCAAGACCGCTTAATCAGCGAAATGCGTCTGGCTAATATCCAAACCTTAGCGGAAGCGAATCACTTCTTGATTCAATTTATTCCTCTATTTAATCAGCGATTTGCTTTCCAACTTAAAGATAACCGAAATGTCTTTCAAAAGATAGACCCTTGCGTTAATTTGAACTATTTACTTTGTCGACATGATTTCAGAGTTGTAAATGCGGGACATTCCATCCGCTATCATCGCCAAACTTACCAATGTGTCGATGACTCAGGTAACGTTCAATACCTTCCTCCACATACGCGTGTGATGGTCATTGAGACGCGTAATCTTGAGTTATATGCCAATTATCAAGAGACCTTGTATCCACTCAAGATCGTTCCTGAACATGAACGTTATTCGAAAGAATTCGATACACCGCCTCCTAAAACTAAGCCAAAAGTCATTCCTATCCCGCCTTTATCTCATCCATGGAAAGCAGCCTCTTATCAGCGGTATCTTAAGCAATTGAAGCAGACACATCCAGTATAAAAGAAGAACACTCGAGGAAAAAGATGAGAATAGAAATTCTCACTTTTTCCTCGAGTTCACCAAGCGAAGCGCGGTAGTTTTATCCCGCAAATTTTTAAAATTTCAGGACATTTTCATTTACGGTTGACAGAATTAGTTTCATAATTGCATTACTCTGCCAATGCCAGTCAAATTAGCTAAAATCCCTAAAAACATAGGAAATAATAAAACAGTTTGCTTTTCCACAAAGAAATACAACCCTGCCACCGTTATTTGAATAATCAGTGCAATAGCAAGGACTAGCAATATAAACCTTTGCTCTTTTTTAAAATCTGTTGATTTGAATCCATCTCTCATACATCGATTTCCTCTCTTTAATAAATTAACGGTTAGATAAGCGGCGATTTTCTCCCGTCAATTGCCATTCCTTAGTTAAAAATTTAATTCTTTCCATGATTCTTGCCGCTTTCGTCACGTCGGAAGCATTACGACTAGAAGCTAGATGAACTTCTAACTCTGCCATTGTGAAGTTGGAAGTGAAAAATGTTGGTAAGGATTCCTTCATCCGATGTTCGAGTATAACCCCTAATAAATCATCTCTTAACCAAGCTGAATTCGATTCCGCCCCAATATCATCAATAATTAGAACTGTTTTCTTCTTAATTTGCTCTAACATCATAAATAATTGATTGTCTTGCCCAATCACAGCCTTCATTTCCATCGTAAAGGTTGGGTAATGAATCATCGATACTTGATAACCCAAACTGGCTAGAGCATTGGCTAAGGCCCCTAATAAATAGGTCTTTCCAACACCAAACGGTCCAGCGATATACATACCTCTGGCTTGACGAATATTCACTTTAATCTCTTCAATAAAAGTTGTGACAGCTTCCATCAACACTAAACGTTGCGGACTGGTTAAGTCGTAATCTTCAAGCCTTGCTTTTTGAACATCTAGAGCCATCATCCGATTATCAATTAAAGCAGCTGTTTTTCTTTGGGCCTGTTGATGTAAATAACTTTGAGTGGGCACATAGGTAACATCTATATAGTTATAGTTGATAAAAAGTTCCGGTGTAAAACCAGGGTTTTGCCCTTCTTTACCTGCTGCCATGGCTTCTTTTTCCATCCGATACTCGTTGAGTTTGGATAGAGAATTCATGATCATTTCTAGTGAAATTTTGTCCTGATTAGCATTGATAAAATCCTTAATAGCAGGATAATTGAGAAGCACTTTTGTCATTTCTTGACTTGAAGCAGATTGGGGTGTTTGATTTTCAAAATCTTTCATCAGCTGTTTGATGGATTGCATCTTAATCTTCCCCCTTATTTAATAAGTTCTCTAGTCGTTTGCGAATTTCTTCTTCTTTTAATTGTGACGAAGGTTTTGCGCCTTTGTCTATAGAGTCATCATCTATCTCCTTTGACAATGCGTTCTTACCATTTGTCTCAACTGGTTTACTGCTAGCATTTTCTTGAGAAGTGGCTTTTGGATTTTGTTGTTCCTTCAACCAACTAGGCACCAACTCTTGATATTTTTTTTTGTTAGTCCAATTGTTCTTTGATGATTGTGCTTTTTGCTTGTCTTTAATTTTACTTTGTTTCTCTTTAAAGAGTCTCTGCTTATGTAAGAACTCCAAGGCCTCTGCAGGATTGGATAGTCCCACTTGTTGCCACTCATTAGCCAATCGATTCGATCTTCCTTTTTCAAAATTGGCGTGCCCTTCCATAACGATTAAATAATAAACTAAAAAGTTCAAGACAGCTTGTGGCAGACGTGATTTCTCAATTAGTTCTTTTAAATAATAATGTTCAGAACTCGTCGCAAATCCGCCTGCTTCTTCTTTAATTTGATTTAAAAATTCACTTGGATTCATTTGCTGACAGATAAGTATAATTTCAATTTCTTGATCGGTAAAGCTTGGATAGTTCGTTCTTAAATCATTTTTCAAATTAGCAAGTTCTTCGTGACTTGCTTTGACTGACTGGTCGACTAATTGATCATAATATTCGCGTTTCTTAAAATACTGATATTTTGCTGCATAAGTTCTTAACAATTCAAGATCAATTTGTTGTGTGACTGGACTTTGAGCGAGTTTAACAACTTGCGCCATAGCTTCCTCATCTAGTTCATAAAACTGACTTAAGCTAGCTATTTGGTTCAAGACAGCTTGGCTTATCAATTCTTTAGCAACTTGTTTACTGGCTAGTATCTGATAAAAGAAAGATAAATCAAATCTATCTTGAAAGTTGTCTTCATCAAGCTCAAAATTTGAGTATTGGTCTTGGAATTGTATGCCTTCGGTCGCTTCAAATAATTCACTACGACGAAAGTTTTCGCTTTTAGCATTGATAACCTCAGCGAAAGGTAAGGTGATTTCGCTTAATGCTGTCTGCCCTAGGTCTTCTTTTTTCCACAGACGAATCAAGCCATAATAAGACTCATCACCTATTTGATTAAAAAGAGCTAATGATAATTGGGGATGTTTAAAAAAATGTTCCACTGACAAAGGCATTTGCATTTCATAGAAAATAGTTTGCCGTGTATAGTCATCATGTGACTTTTCATCTCGATAAGTCCTTATAAGATTCACAGCTTCTAAATGAATGCGTGCTTGATTGAAATCCCCTATACCCATATTAAGAACAGGTAATAATCGAGAGTGCATCGTCCGATAGGTCCAATTAAGTTTTTCTCTCGGTTGGTGAGCCAAAGTTAAATATAAACTGACTGCATCGGCCCCAATAATCGGTTGATAAAGTTGAGTTAAACATTGAAGTTGCTGAAATGATAAAGGAAGGCCTAATTTGACTTGATAAGGTTGATAAGGATTAATCTGTAAGACCATGGTCCTCTTGCTCCGATGATTTTGATTGTAGCGTTAGGGCTTCAAGTTCTTTAATAAACATTTCACGTGATTGGAATTCACGGTATACCGAAGCAAAACGAATATAGGCCACTTCATCTAATTCCATTAATAAAGGCATTACAAATTCACCGATATCTTTACTAGCAATTTCTTGTTCACAAACTTCTCGAATTTTATTTTCAACGTGACCGACCACTTCTTCCATTTGCTCACGACTAATCGGTCGTTTTTCTGCCGCTCTAACAATACCACGCAAGAGTTTATCACGATTAAACTCTTCACGTGTTCCATCACGTTTAACTACTAATAAAGGTGTTCTCTCAATACGTTCATAAGTATTAAAACGAAAACCACAAGTCATACACTCTCTTCTACGTCGGATAGATGCACCATCTTCTGCGGGTCGGGAATCAATTACTTTGGATTGTTGCTGATGACACTTTGGACATTCCATCAAAGCTCCCCCTTTCTATATAAATATATTAAAGTAATTCCTAATTCTATTATAGCTTATTTAATAAATCTTGTAATGCTTGATTAACTTGTTCAGCAACTGTCTCTTTGTCAAACTCAGTATCAATGACAAAATCAGCTTGCTCAATTTTTTCGATAGTGGGGATTTGACTAGAAATTTTTCTTTGAGCCATTTCTAGATCGATTTGATCTCTTTGAGTCAAGCGTTCTAATTGCTTATGATAAGGCGCATAGATCACCCACACCTGATCAAAGAAAGCTTGCCAACCCACTTCATATAACAAGGGCACTTCAACGAATACCAATGGTTCAGATAACGTTTTAATTTGACGTCTTAGCTCTTCAAGAATCAAAGGGTGTAAAATTTGATTAAGGGCTTCTAAAGCTTGAGAATCATTGAAGACTATTGCCGATAAAAGTGGACGGTTTAAATGACCTGAGCCCAATAGGATTTTTTCAGAAAATCTTTCAACCAGTCTATTTAATCCCTTACTACCAGGCTTAACTACTTTCCTTGCAATTAGATCCGTATCAATAACTGGATAGTTTAAATTTTTAATTATTTGAGCCACGGTTGATTTACCGGTTGCTATTCCTCCTGTTAATGCTATCAAAAACGTCATACTATACCTCCTGTTTAGTCGATCATGTTTGTTTTTACTAAGTAAAATATCTCTGACACCTTGGACAGTAATGTGTGCCTCGTTGAGCCAACTGAGTTTTTTCTACGGTAGTACCACATCGAAAACAAGGCTGTCCCTTGCGCCCATACACTTGCAATTGTTGTTGAAATTCTCCTGCTTGTCCTAAACTGTTGCGGTAAGTTCGAACGGATGAGCCTCCTGCCTTGACCGCTTCATCAATCACCTCAATGATTGATTGATGTAGATCTTGCATATTACTTAGTGGAACAGACCTGGCCAAACTAGCTGGATGGATTCCTGCTCTAAATAAGGATTCATCAACATAAATATTTCCTAAACCTGCCACTGTTTTTTGATCTAAGAGAACAGGTTTAATCATACGATTAATTTTGGATAGGTCTTTTTGAAAACTTGCTAAATCAAACTCATTTTCTGTGGGTTCTGGACCTAAGTCCTTGGCGAGAAAATAATTTTCTAGCTCATTTTTCGCTATTACTTCAATCCGACCAAACTTTCTAACGTCATGATAGTTCAATAAAGTTCCATCAGAGAACATAAATTCGACATGAGTGTGCTTATCTTTTTGATAGGATGTCAATTGATCTTGAGGAGTGTATTGATATTTACCTTCCATTCGCAAATGCGAAATCATAACCTTATCGCTAAGAATAAATATTAAATATTTTCCTCTTCGTTTGACTTCAATGATTTGTTGGTCGATTAACTGATTAGCAAACAATTTTACTTCTTCAGCATTTTCAGCCCCTACTATTCTAGGCCAATAAACATTTACTTTTTTTATGGTCTTTCCTTGAACCAACTGATTCAATCCAATCATGACAGCATTTACTTCTGGTAATTCTGGCATTTAACCCACTCCTAAACTGAAATCTATTTTTATTTTATCATGAAAGAAGAACTTTGTCGGTTATGTCGAATAGTAAAGATGATATCGTCCTATTTTAAAAACCACCTAGGATTAGGTGGTTCAAAAATTTATCTAGCTTCTAAAATAACAACATCCCTACCTGAAAGATCACTTTCAATATAGCCTGAAGCAAGATATTTTTCAATTACTTGTTTTTCTTCTGATTGACCTTCTAAAATTGAGCGATTAAAAACAACATAATCAATAGTAAGGTCTACTTCTCGATTATTATGATAGAAAAGATCATAGAGTTCTGAATTTTTTGATAAAGGTGTCGTATATGAGGATACCGTCACAACTCTACTATTTTTTGGTATTTTAGCTAAGGTCTTTTGAATCGATTGATAAAATTCAGTGTCGTTTTGATAGGATTGATAATCATACTTTCTAGGGCCTATCATTGTTACAAAAAACGAAAGGCTTGCTAATATTGATAAGGTGATGAAAAAGCTAGATAATTGTTCAAATGAGATTTTTTTGGTTCGAAACAGATACACTTTTCTTCTTTGCCAATGTTCAATGGTTATGATAGACATAAAAAGAATAAGCGTGCTCGACCCAAAGTGATATTGTTTAAATAAGTCGACTTGATAAGGCCAGTCACTGACAAGATTGATGACCAAAAGGGGTAACAATAAAATATACGGGCGCCATGAAACTTGTAGCAAGGGTAAGAAGGCCTGGCTTGCAAAAATAATCAAGAGATACTTTAACTTTTCATAAGTAAAAATACTTGCTAATGTGAATGCGGGGTTTTTTATGGCATTAAAGACCGCATGGATTAAACCCTCTTGGTCTGTCAGCATAAAATTGGCAAAGCGACTAGTCATTGCCCCAGTGCCAAAGTGTCTTAACCAAGTAATAGCAAAGAAAAAATAAGCTATTGGTATAATAATCTGAAGCCCCAGTATTACTTTTTTTACCTTAGACGTTTGGGGCCAAAGATTTTGTAATAAAAAGAAAGCCCCGATACTTATTACATAAACAATCGCATCTTCTTTGACTGCTAATAATAATAGGGTTGCTACCGCCATCTTCCAGCTCGATTGACTGAAGTCGGCATAAATTAACCATAAAACTAATGGTGCTAAAAAACAATTTTCATGATAGTCATAGAATTGACCGCTAGTCAATGATGGCATCCATAAATAGAGCAAAAGAAAGACAATTCGATACTTCACACTCCACTTTAACTGATTAAGTATTAAATATAAAGGTATGACTCCTGACATTACAATGAGAACTTGAAGCGCTTGAATAGTCAAAGGACTCGGTAATAGCCAATAAACAGGCAGAATTAAATAATGAATAGGAGAGAGATGCACTGCAAAATGTGACAACTTTTCTCCTCTTTCTAAAGTTGTAATAGGCCCCATCCCATTCGCCATACTCTCAAACATCTGCGAAAAAATGCCCATATCATAAGTCGGTGAAGCATAGACTAAAACTCTAGCAATTACCCATAAGCCAACTGTTGATGCATACAATATAATGGACAGAAAGAATATTGCCCATAAACTCCCTGACCTCATTCTTAAATTTAATCGTTCCAGAAGACTTCCACGAGTTAAGAAGTAAGCTAAAATAGCACTTAAAATAAATAAGATTAATAATTTTTTATCCATTGATGAACTATTTGTTACAAATGTTTCTTCATTCAAAAAAACAGCCAGATAAATGAAGCGTATCGCTAAGATAAAAGCTCCTCCCAATACAATGAATTGTTTCTTAAGTCTATTGAAAAAGAGATA
The DNA here is from genome assembly GCF_050409505.1 of Facklamia sp. P12937. NCBI lineage: Bacteria > Bacillati > Bacillota > Bacilli > Lactobacillales > Aerococcaceae > Facklamia > Facklamia sp. P12937. The sequence goes on along the minus strand of NZ_JBNUPI010000008.1, from coordinate 77,210 downwards.
GCAATAGTAGGTCATTAAAAGAAAAAACACACCCAAGACGATTACTAAGGATGAGTTTTGCCATGTAAAGAATAGACAAAATATTACTAAGACAATAGTAAAAAATTCTCCTCTTAAATCTTCTCTTGAAAAATGAAAATCGCCCGCTAATAAAAGTGAAAAAACTAAAACAAGCATACTTAAAAAAGAAAATATGGACACTTGATTATCCAGAATGACCAAAACATTGAGTTCAGGACACATCATAATGTTTAAAATCGCCGTTATTAGATAAGCTGATAGAAAGTGAAAGCCAAGTGACCAAGAAATAATTAAAGATTTTTTCTGACTCATCTTGAAATTTACTCCTCTACTTTAATGTCATTCGTTGGATCTTTTGTAATTTTGAACCTTTCAACCTGCTGGTCAGTAGGAGACTTTTTGGCTGAGCGACCAATTTGTCGTTTATTTAACGACTCACCATTTCGATGAAACATTAAGAACTTGCCGTACTTTTGCTCTAGAAGAGCCCAAGCAATTAAACTTAAGGCAGACAAACTAGTAATGCCTGCTCCCAATAAAAGGCCTCTCGGCTGAAAGATCATTTCAAGTTGATGTTCGCCAGCTTCTACTTGAAAGGCCAAAAGAGAATCCCATATTTTTTCGTCTTCTACAAGTTCTCCATCGACCTTCACTTGCCATCCTTGGTCGTACGGAATAGAAGTAAACACCCAAGGGCTATCTTTAATTGTAATCGAACCTCTCACATAGTTGGAGCCCCACTCTTCTATTTGTATGGCCTCTGACTGCCGGTCTTCGATTATTTGGTTAACCTTATTTTGATCCATTTGGTAAATCTTCAGATCTGTCAAATTGAATTGTCGGTCAGCCTTAATAATGATCTCCAACTCTTGTTCTTGACCTTTGGCTTGATGGGCAATATTAAAGACTTGATTGGCTCCGAATTTAGAGCGATAATCGTAATTCTGTCCATTTAATAAAATGTCGACTTCTCCCTTATAGGTTGATAAACTGCGCGGAATATCGACAAAGTAGGAATCATCAGTAGTTGGCGTAAAAATCAACTTCATTGAACCATCCAGTGTATTATCTTCACGAGAAAAGATTTGACCTCCTGATTGTGTCGCTCCATGAATTAAGTTGGTTAAAGTCACCTCGGTCTCAACCAGTTTGAAAATTTCTGTATCATCTGATAGGAGAGCTTGAGCAATCGCATTTTGGTTAGCGATCGGTCGGTTTTCAATTAAATTCAATTGAGCCAACTGATTACTTACTCCAAAAGCAATCGGCAATGTTTTAGGCGTTTGGAAAATGGTAAATCGATCGGTTTCATCTACCTTATTCGCCTCATTAGTAATATCTAGGCGTGTCACATCCGTTGGAAAAATATAAGTCTGATCAATAACAGCTTGATCATCACTTGAAAAGGGTTCATTATTTACAAAATACTTCACTCCGAATAGAGCATCAGTTAAAGGAGTACCATAATAATAAATAGATGCATCAATCGCTGAATTCCCTAGTTCTTCGAACAAATCTCGTGTAGAGCCTTCTAAACTAGAGGTGAAGGTTGTCATTCCAGGATAACTAAAAGTCATCGGATCATTTTTAGACCGATAGAATGTTTTAGAGATACGGTAAAAATCGCTTTTGTCTGGACGAATTTTATCAATAGATTCGTCAATGACATCCAGTGCATTTTCAAATTTAAAAGCATTGTTATGATTTAGTCTTCCCTGGGAAAGATAGGCATTGGCACTTAACTCTCCAAAACTTAATAATAAAACTAGCAGCCATTTAAAGTGAGGCTGTTTTACTAAATAAAGAACCAACCACATTAGCCCAAAAATAAAGGCGGAAGCTTGTCTTTGTTCAGGAGTCAGGAAAGAATATTCCTTGACCATCACTACAGACTGAATTAAGAGGGCAATAGCTATTCCAATGAAAACTTCCTGGCTTTCAATCACTTTATCCTTGAGTCCTTGATAAGCTAATAAGATAAGGAAAAAGACTAGAATCCAAGAAAAACGATAGAAAAAGCCTGCTGGATTTTGTCCCATATGCCAAATCTTGCTAGTGAATTCATGGGTCATAGAAAAGAAGAAGATAGTTAAAACAGTAGCGCTCGCCCATTTATGGCTGGTTTTAATTGTTTTCGATAGGAAATAACTGATTACCCCCACCATAGCTAAGGACCCAACATATATGTTGGGTAAGTTCGGTCCCGCAGACCATGACTCATTATCAAAAGCCCCTATCATTAACTTAGCAAAGATATCTAATGGATTTATTTGTAATTCCCAATCAAAAGATAGAGTCGATTCCAAAGCAGCTTTTGAAAAGAGTAAGTTATAAATGTTAGGCACTAATAATAGAGCTGACAGTCCAATTCCTATTAGAGAAAACATACCTAAGCGAACAACATTTTGTCCTAAAAATTTAAAATAATGGTCTTTATGTACTTGGTAATATTGAACAAACAAATAATAAAAACTATAGAATAAAATAAACAAGCAAATCATATAGCCCATATAATATTGAATGATCATAGTCGAAGCCAAAAGAAAAATGTAGGTGTAAGGCTTTTTACCATCCAGTACATTTTCTAGCGCTACAAGCAGCAGAGGCATTAGCCATAATGCATCCATAAAAATAGGTGTCATTTGATAAGACACAGCGAAACCATTCAAGGCATAGGTGGTAGCCAAAATCAAAGTCAAATAAGGTCTTTTTTGGCCACCATGGCGTTTAATAAGATAATAAGCCATGGATAAGCCCATAGCCCCATACCGCAACCATACCGATAAAAATATAGCATAGGTTATCCATTTCATGGGTAAAATTAAATAAAATATATTGAAAGGACTCATTAAGTAATAAGCCCAAGCCCCAATCATATTTCCTCCAATTGATTTGGTAAAAGAATAAAACAAAGCGCCAAAATCACCTGAATAAAAAGAATTTCGCATAAATATATATAAATCAATAAATTGCTGATTAAAGTCGATAGCTAAGAAAGACTTTTCTCCAAAAGGAAAGAAATCATTAATAAACCACCCTACTAGCATTAAGGCCAAAGGAGCCAAGCCGCTCATTCCATAAATCCATGTTTTTTTCTTCATTCCTGGTCCCCCTTCTTAATATTGCTTTCTTCAATAATATAATGAGGCCTTCCCTTTACCTCATAGAATATTTTACCAATATATTCACCTAAAACCCCAATGGAGACTAATTGAACGCCTCCAAAAAATACAATTGTAAAAATAGTGGTGAAGTAACCTGATACTGCTTGACTCGGATCACTAAAGTAGTTAAAAAGTAACCATATAATATAGAGTCCGGCAATTGCAATACAAGTTAAACCTAAGCCAAAAATCATTCTTAAGGGATGATTAGAAAAGGATAGGATTCCATCTAAAGCGTAGTTTAAAGACTTTTTGAATGACCATTTTGTTTGTCCTGCTTGTCGTAATTCATTTTCATATTCAATGACCGTTTCCTTAAAACCTATCCAAGAAAATAATCCTTTAGAAAAACGATTATACTCTCTTAATGAGATAATAGCATTAATGGCTGGCCGTGATAACAGACGAAAATCCGAAACACCATCCGTCAATTCGACATCCATCATGGTGTTGGCAACTTTATAAAAGATTTTTGCAAAAAAACTGGTTGTTTTTCGTTCGCCATCTCGACTTCGCTTGGCATTCACCACATCATAGCCTTCTTGATATTTAGCAATCATTTCTTTAATTAAATATGGCGGATTTTGTAAATCTCCATCCATAATAATAACTGCTTCGCCACTGGCATGATCAAAGCCCGCTAACATTGCAGCCTCCTTACCAAAATTGCGACTAAATGAAAGGTATTTAACTCGCTCATCTTGTTCAGCAATTTTTCGCATCAATTCTAAGGTGTGATCGGAGGAGCCATCATTCACATAAAGTAATTCAAATTCGAACTCAACCATTGTTTTCAATTCTTTACTTAAAACTTGGTGAGTCTTTTCGATCATTTCTTCTTCATTATAAAAGGGAATCAAAATTGTTATTTTCAATGTAGGTCTGCCTCCCCTTCAAAATAAATTTTACGTGTCACGAAATTAAAAATCATCACAACAATACCGATCAGCACCTTAGAAATCATTACATCCCACTTGAGCCAATCTACAAAGATTACCAAGCCGATTAGGGTGATTAGCAATCCGATAACACTTAAAATGAAAAAAGCCAGGAATTCTTTATGTCGTTCTCCTGCTTCAAACTTACTTTTAAAAACAAATTTCATAGACAGGTAATAGTTATAAAAGGTAGCTACTACAAAAGCAATGGTTGCGGCAATATGGTGATTAACACCAAATTGATAATTAAGCAAATAGAGGATCCCCATATCTAGTAGGGTCGCTGTCCCTCCAACAAAAACAAAACGAGTGATTTGCTTCATTAATTTTATCATAATTTCCGTCCTTTTCTTTTATGTACACCAATTATTATATACTAAGAGGGGGGGACTTTCATCCTAGCTTAGAAGCTTCAAGCTATTTTAAAGATTTTGTCTTAATAAGGACACAAAAAAGACGATTGAATTTCTGATATGCCCCCTGTCAAGTAGACAGATAAAATATCATTCAAACAATCGTCTATTGTTGTCACATCTTAAAAGATACAGTTTTTAAAGATTTTAAGCTAAAAATGCTAAAAGATTTGAAATTAGTATTCCAATAAATGTTCCCGTACTTACACCTATTAAGGCCATTAATACAGCAATAGGCACTAAAGATTGAGAATAAGCCGCTGCTAAAACTGGTGCAGATGCTACTCCACCTATATTAGCTAATGAAGCCACCCCACATGTGAATAAATCCAACTTAAAAAGCTTAGCTATAATTAACATTAATATGCCGTGAACTAACAAAATAACAAAACCAGTTAAAATATAAGCTGGGGCTTGGGTTAATTCGGCAAAATTTGAAGTAGCTGCAATTAAACCAATTAATAAATATAACAAAACATTAGATAGCTGTGGGGCACCCGGAATCTTACCTAAAGGTGTCATAGCGCACGCTAAACCAATAAAAGTAACGATAATGATTGTCCAGCCTGTTTCAAAGTTACCAGGTAAGTAGCCAGCTATCGTTTGTGCTAGAGCAGTAAAACTAAAAGCTAAACCTAATAACAGTAGAATATGATGATGCTCAATGGCTGTACTAATTTTATCAAATTTAATAGTTAAATTTTCATTCACTTTATCTATGACAGAGGTGTCAGCCTTGGTCCATTTATTAAACTTTTTAGCAAAAGGTACCATAGCTAACAAGAACATTATCCACATTGAATAATCAATCGAATCAATCAAAAGAGTGTATCCCATACTTTCACTATTAAGATTTAATGATTCCATAACAGCAGACATATTTTGGACGCCACCTACCCAACTACCTGCTAAGGCACCAAGCGTGAGCGGAGCATCCGGCGATAGGATGCCTTTGAACAGGGTGAAAGCGATTACAAAACCTATTGTAATCGTGATTGTTGCTGAGAAAAATGATAGGATCATTTTCCAGCCTAACTTGGCAATATCTCTTAAATCAGCTCTTAGAAGCATTAGAAAGATCATAGCTGGAAGAATAGCATCCTTAATCGCTCCCCTTGCACCCAAGACTTCCTCCCCTTGCCAAAAACCAAAGGTTGAAAATAACATCGTTCCAAAATAAACTATTATCAGTGCTGGTACATAAGTAAAGAACTTCGAATCCTTATACTTGCTTTCAAGCCAAACCATTACACCTATGAAAAGTAACATGAAGGCGATAAAGTGAAATCCATTCGTAATCATAAAAAACCTCCTTTTATTTTACCACTGTTTGATAACGCTTTCAAAGTGGCTAGTTTTATTTTATATTAATTTTAAAAGTGCGTCAATGAAAAATTTAAGTTTCTCAATATAAAAAAAATTAGTAAACTTTTACATATGATAAATCAAAAACTCACAAGTTAAATTCTTAAGAATTTTCAAGTTCTAAGACATTTTGTTGTGAGTTTATTTCTATTTATTTAAGCTCTAACCAAGAATCTCCATAATGATAGTCTACTTTTAGTGGAACACTCAAATCAGCAGCCTCCTCCATCACTTGTGGAACTATTTTTTCTAAGATCGACATTTCTTCTTCTGGTCCTTCAAGGATCAATTCGTCATGTATCTGTAAAATCATGCGTGATTGAAGGTCTTCCTCTTTCAAGCGCTGATCTAAATTAACCATGGCAACTTTAATAATATCAGCCGCACTTCCTTGAATTGGCGAGTTCATAGCAGTTCGTTCTGCAAAGGAACGAACATTAAAATTGGTAGCGTGAATATCCGGTAAATAACGCCGGCGATTGAAGAGTGTTTTTACATAGCCTCTTTCTTTAGCTTCTTCCACAATCGTTTCCATAAATGTTTTGATGCCCGGAAACATTTCAAAGTAACGATCAATAAAAGCCTTGGCTTTTTTACGGGTAATGTTTAAATTTTGTGATAAACCATAATCAGAAATTCCATATACTATTCCAAAGTTAACTGCCTTGGCTTGGCGACGGTGGTCTGCATCTACTGCCTGATCATCTTCTAGGTTAAAGACTCTTCTAGCCGTAGCAGAGTGGATATCTTCATTATTTCTAAACGCTTCTTGCATGTGTTGATCTTGCGAAATATGAGCTAAAACGCGTAATTCAATTTGTGAATAATCCGCCCCAAATAACTTCCAGCCCTTCTTGCTTGGTACAAAAGCTTGACGCACTAGCCGTCCTTCTTCGATTCGGATTGGTATGTTTTGTAAGTTAGGATCAGTGGATGAAAGACGTCCTGTTTGAGTTAAAGTTTGGACAAAGCGTGTGTGAATCTTACCATCTTCTTTAATATAGGGTGGAAGCCCTGCTAAATAGGTCGACTGTAATTTTGCAATCTGTCGATAGGCTAAAATAGCTGGGACAATGGGATGCTTGTCTTTCAACTTTTCCAAAACATCAGCTGCTGTAGAATACCCGGTTTTTGTTTTCTTGATAATAGGCAAGCCTAAATCTTCAAAAAGAACAATACCCAATTGTTTAGGAGAATTCACATTGAAAGTTGAGCCAGCCATGTTATGAATTTCTTCTTCCATTTTTTGCATACGAATTAGAACTTGCTCATTTTTTTCATCTAAAGTTGAACGATCAACCTTTATGCCACCGATTTCAATCTTGGCTAAGGTTTGAGCCAAAGGTAACTCTATTTCATGATAGAGGTCTGTCATCTCTAGTTCTTCTAAACGATTTTCTAATGGTTGTTGAACTGCTTTTAGAGTTTGTAATTTATTGGCTAAATGTTGGTAAAACTGATCCTTATTTTCAGGTAAAGCTCTTTTTGCTCCCTTACCATAGATCGTTTCATCGTATTGCACTGTCACTGGCAGATTTAAAAGATTAGCCACATCCGCAAGTTCTTGGTTGTTTTTTGTATCAATTAAATAAGTGGCAATCAAAACATCCATCATTATGCCATTAATTTGTGTATCGTAACGGGAAGCTATGACCGCTTCACGTTTATAATCAAAAAAGATTTTTTGCTTGTCTTCGTTAGTTAACCACTCTTTAAAAACTTGACTGCTAAAAGCTAAGTCTTCAGGAAGGATGTACAATTGATTCTGTTTAAAGTCTAACCAAGCGACCGCTTTAATAGGGGCAAAGTGATAATTGTCCTGTAAGATTTCACTGTAATACACTGCTTGATCAGGTAAGATAGTGGGTTCAATCCGGTCTGCTGAATCGATTACTTGGATGGAAATTTCAGGTAAATCTTCTGCTGCTTGATTAATCGTACTCGACTCCCCTTGCTCAACTTGCAAGTCTTTCAAGAAGGATTGAAAGTCCATTTGACGATAGAACTCAGCTAAAGCTTGATAATCTGGTTGGTGCAAAAGAGTCTCCTCAATTGTCAATTCTATCGGTGCATCATGAAGAATACGAGCTAAATCTTTACTCATCCTTGCATTAGCTTCATCATTAATAATGTTTTCTTTCATTTTAGAAGCTTTTAACTCATCTAAGCGATCATACATGGCTTCTACTGAACCAAACTGATGAAGTAATTTAAGTGCTGTCTTCTCACCCACTCTAGTAATACCTGGGTAATTATCAGACGAATCCCCCATAAGACCTTTCATGTCAATAATTTGTAAAGGCTCAATCCCCCATTTTTCTTGGATTGATTGAGGGGTGTATGCTTCTAGGTCAGAAACACCTTTACGCGTAATATACACAGTTGTTTTATCACTGGCTAATTGAGTTAAATCTTTATCTCCAGATAGGACAATAACTTGATCTGCTTGGTTTGCTTGATAAGCAAGAGTTCCTATAATATCATCCGCTTCATAATTACTTAAAGAATAATGTTTAATCCCATAGGCTTCTAACAGCACACGAAAATATGGCATCTGCTCTTTGAATTCAGTAGGTGTCTTTTGGCGTCCACTTTTATAGTCTTGATATTTTTCTGTCCGAAAAGTGCCACCACTCTTATCAAATGCCACTAAAACATGGGTTGGCTTAAATTGACTCAAGACATTATCTAACATTCTCTTAAAAGTGAAAAGAGCATTAGTATGAAGACCTGATCGATTTTTAAAACGTTCAATATCAAGGATTGAAAAGAAAGAACGAAAGGCTAAACTCGATCCATCAATTAAAAGTATGGTACGTTTTGACATTATGTCACTCCTTTATTTATGCAAAAAGCCAACGAATTCGCTGGCTTTAAGAATCAAATTACATTATAAATTTTTTACATGAAGACTCGCATAGGCTGTTTCAAATTGACGAGCTAAATGGTCGATATCTCCCGCTCCCATGAATAAAAGGACTTCATCTTTGTAATCCATAAGCGGTGAAAGATGATCTTTCGAAATAATTTCAACTTTTTCATTAATCATTCTAGCTAAATCTTCAATTTTGACATCACCTGATTGTTCTCTAGCTGAAGTAAAAATATCAACTAAATGAACATGATCTGCAATTGATAAAGCTTCAGCAAATTCATTAAGCAAAGCTACGGTACGACTGAAAGTATGGGGTTGAAAGATTGCTACTACCCGTCGATTAGGATATTTTTGTTGAGCCGCATCAATTGTTGCTTTTATCTCACTTGGATGGTGGGCATAGTCATCAATAATAATTAAATCTTCAACTTGTCTTACTGAAAAACGACGCTTTACCCCCTGAAAGCTTGCCATTTGTTCAGCAATGTCTTTAGCCTTAAATCCTTCTAAATAGAGTAAGGTAATAACCGCTAAGGCATTTAAAATATTATGCTCGCCATAAGCAGGAAGGTGAAAGTGTCCAAATTTTTCTCCTTTAATATATACGTCAAAATCAGAGCCTTTTGGCGTACGTTGAATATTATCAGTATAAAACTCTTGGTTATCATTGAGGCCATAGCGATAGACAGGAACATTTGATTGCAATTTAGATAAAAATGGGTCATCCCCCCAAGCGATAATTCCTTTTTTTGCTTGGTGGCTAAAGTCATTAAAGGCTGAAAAGACATCTTCAATGGATTGATAATAGTCTGGATGGTCGAAATCAATATTGGTGATAATCGCATAATCAGGTTGATAGGCCATGAAATGACGGCGATATTCACAAGCCTCTAAGGCAAAGTAGGTAGATTCTTCATCGCCAAAACCCGTACCATCACCAATGAGATAAGAAAGAGGAGCTAGTTTTTTTAAAGTATGGGCCAGCAAACCAGTCGTAGAAGTCTTACCGTGTGAACCTGTGACAGCAATTGAAGTGTATTGTTTTAATAAGTCACCAATAAAGGTATGGTAGCGATAAATAGGTAGACCTAATTCTCTCGCTTTCACTAACTCAGGGTGTTCATCATTAAATGCATTGCCTGCTATAATCGTTTGCCTCGCTTGGATATTATCGGCTGAAAATTCTAGAATTTTGATGGATTGATTTTCTAATTCTTGTTGTGTAAAGAAATAAGTAGCTACATCACTACCTTGTACATGGTATCCTTCACCATGTAAAACCAAAGCAAGGGCAGACATACCAGAGCCTTTTATTCCCACAAAGTGATAAACAGTATTTTTATCTAACATTATTCATTATCCTCCTTAGTAAACAAGAGAAAGGATTGCTTGTCTTTCACTAAACGTTTGAGTATCTGACGGTCAACTTTTTTCATAGTCCAACACTCTTGATGCCCTTCTTGCATCCGTTGAACTGCTTTCAAGGAATGATCAATATTGGCTAAACGTTCTTCTATTACTTGATTGCCTTGTTTAGTTTTTTCTCTTTCGCTTGTAGACAATGAGTTATTATAATCCTTTTGCAATTTGTTTTCCATATTATTCCTACGATAATCTTTATTATGCAAGAAAGGAATATCATAAGCATAAGAAAACTTTGTCTCATTTGGCTCATTTTCAAACTGTTCATCTAAAGTTTTCTTGCTTTGCATGGCTTGACTAGCTTTTTCAAGTCGGTAATGCTTTGCTTCCCGTCCATAAGCTGTTTGATAAGAGGATGATAGTGGTTTGTCTGAAAAGCTTTCTAATATTCCTGAACCGGATTCAAACCACCGATCAGAAGGTCTATCTGACATTCTATTAGATTCTATCTTCTTTTGAACCTTTTTAAAAGCGGGCTCTTCTAAAGCGTGTTCAGAACTACGATGACTCCCCATACCAAGATGAAATTTTCTTTTCTTGTTTCCAGCTAAGTGATGACCTTTTTTGAAAGCTGGACCTTTATATTCAGAAGTCATAGCGATCTCCTTTGTGATTTTTCTCTAAATTAATAGCTTTGAATTACTTCTGCTAAACTTGTTCCTACTTCAAAATGATTCGGCAATACCCAGATGCCTGGATCATTTTGAATATCTTCTAAACCAAGCTCTCGGGTAGAACAAATCATACCTCTAGAAGGAACGCCTCGTAATTCACCAGGCCATATAATTGCGCCCGAAGGCATCACTGCACCTGATTTGGCCACTAAAACTTTTTGACCCTGCGCAATATTAGCTGCTCCACAAACAATTTGTAAGACTTCATCTTCGCTCACTCGTGTTTGAGTAATATTTAAATGGTCAGAATCTTCGTGAGCTTGACATTCTTCAACGAATCCAACCACAAATTTTTCTTCTCGATCGATTTCGACCTCTAAATCAAAGCCTGCCTCTTTAATGAGGTTTTTAACCAGCATTTCTTGTTCTTTATTTAATTTAACAAGACCTTGACCCTCCACTTTAAAATGCTTAGATAAACGATGAATATTAATACCCATCACTTGATCATTTGTCTGATCTCTAATTATGGTAACATCCCCTTTGCGTTCGTAGCTGAGATGATCTTCATCCGTTATTCCATTAGTTAAAAGAAGTACATCGCCAATTCCTTCTTTATTATAAAATGCTAAACTTTTCATTTAATTGCTCCTTTTATGATTTAATAATCGTTTCATAAGTCGTGCGATCAAAATTACGTACTAAATGCAAGAGCATTTCTTTGGCTGCTTCATAATCTGAGATAGTAAATAAAGTTTGATGGCCGTGAATATAACGTGCTGGAACTCCAATCACTGCACTAGGAACACCCTTATTCATAGTATGAGCAGCTCCAGCATCAGTACCACCTTTAGAGAAGAAACATTGGTAGGGAATATTATGGGTGTTTGCAGTATCTTCAATATACTCGCGCAAGCCTTTGTGAGTAATCATACCAGGATCTTGGATTCTCAGTAAGAACCCTCCACCTAATTGCCCTTCACTTTGAGTCGCTTTTTCAATATCATTTGCTGGTGAACAGTCCACCGCTACAAAAAGATCCGGTTGGAATTCATGAACGCCCCCTCTAATACCTCTTAAACCAACTTCTTCTTGAACACTTGCTCCAATAATTAATTCATTATTGAGTTCTTCATTTTGAATTTCACGAAGCGTTTCTAATACAACTGTACATCCATAACGGTTATCCCATGCTTTAGACAGAATTGATTTACCGTTTGCTGTCTTAATAGTTTCCACTTGGGGTACAATTGGATCGCCTAATCTCACTCCAAATTCTTCTGCTTCTTCCTTAGAAGTAAATCCTGCATCAAAAAGAATAGAATCAGCCTTAAGCTGTGATTTAGCGCCTTTTTCTCTTAAGAGATGAGGAGGAACTGCTCCAGATACAATCGGATAATCGCCTTTTTTAGTTTGCAACGTAAAGCGTTGGGCTGAAATCACATAAGGGTTCCATCCACCAATTGGGACTACTCTGAAAAGGCCTCGATCGGTAATTTCACGAACCATAAAGCCCACTTCATCCATATGCGCTGCCACCATTAAACGAGGTGCTCCCTCTTTCTTACTATGTTTGATACCAAAGATATTTCCTAAACTAGACTGATGTATTTCATCAACAAGCGGAGACATTTCTTGATGCATGAAGTCTCTAACACGTTTTTCGTGACCTGAGATTCCTTGTAATTCAGTTAACTTTTTTATTAAGGCAAAAGTTTGATCGTTCATAAAATTTGTGGCTAAGCCACACCCTCCTCATCTTTATTTGACTTATTATTCTCCTTTTATTCTGTCACAAAAATACTTTAAAAGCAATTGGCGTACAAGTTTGAAAAGTATTCTTTAAATAAAATTTATGGTATGATCAAGATAAGTTTCAAAAGCGATAAGAAGTTAGATTACTTATCACAAATAGGAGGAAAGATATGTCTCAAAACAAAAATTACAGCTTACTAGGAACAATTGTGTTGATATCTGGAATTGTTATTGGTGCTGCAGGTACGCTATTATATAAGGAAAATCGCCCCTTAAACGCTGGTAAGGTATTAGAAAGTATTCGTGAAGCCTTCGCGCTTGAAGGAGAAATCACAGGTTCTTGGATCGATTATGACCCTATTGAATATACTACCTACAATTCCCGTCCATTGGTATACACAGGAGGCATCTCACGTAAGGAAAATGACCAGATCGTTCACTACCACTTTGTTGCAGATATCTATACTGGAGAAATTTTAAATACCTTCGAAGCTTAACTTACATACATTTTCTAAGCACTTTAAGGTGCTTTTTCTTATGTTCAAATTTTACTAATCCATTTATACTTTTAAAATAATCTATATATTATTATTTATAATCAAAAATAAAAGCTGTTGACCTAAAAGATTAGCATGTTAGAATAAAGAGTATCACTTTAATGAAAGGAGCGAGGTTATGTACCATGATAGTGAAGAATGGCAAATAACCCCATTGAGCGGAAACACTGGTCAAGCTTATATGGGCGTCAGTAAAGACGAAAAAGTCTTTTTTAAACGTAACACCTCGCCCTTTATCGCTGCTTTAGCTGCTGAAGGTATTACCCCTAAACTAAAATGGACTCAAAGAACTTATACGGGAGACATATTAACTGCTCAAGAATGGGAGGAGGGTCAATTATTAAATAAACAGGATATGGCTAACCAAGAAGTCATTGATTTGATCCGCTCTATCCACCAAAACGATTCTCTTTTGAATCTACTCAAACGCGCAAAAGCTCAGGAGTCGTCTCCTCTAGATTTAATAAAGGATTATTATCAAGGTCTACCCCATTCATTAAAGTTTCACAGCTATTTTAATCATATTATCCAGCAGATGGAGCACATGATTGATCGAGATTTTTTAGAGATAGACTACTGCATCTGTCACGGAGATCTTAATCATAATAACTTTTTGTTAACAAATGACCAACATTTATACTTAGTCGATTGGGATAATGTTAAAATTGCTGATCCACTATTTGATATCTGCTATCTACTTTGTCATTATTTTTCACCTACAGAATGGATGCAATGGTTTAATCTCTATGAATTTCCTATTACTGACTCCTTTCAAAAACGGGTAAAATGGTACAGTCTCCTAGCTTGCCTTAATCTGATTAAAGAATATTATGCAGAAGATCGTCATTATCAAGTCAATGAAACTGTTGTTTTGCTAAAAAACATCTATGAAAATTAAAAAGGAGAGACTATGAGATTACGTCATAAACCATGGGCCGCTGATAAATTAAAGGCCTATCCAAAATATGTTACTCAAAATCCCCAAGACTTTAAGGGGGAATGGCAAAAGCGTTTTGCTAAAAATCAACCCATTCATATTGAAGTTGGATCAGGTAAAGGACAATTTATAGTTGAAATGGCTAAAGCCCATCCTAACATCAACTATATTGCCATCGAATTACAAACTTCAGTAGCTGTTTCTATTCTGGATTTACAACTAAATACCCAACTAGAAAATTTACAAATTATTAATGCCCACGGTGGCGATTTGAACCATTTCTTTAGTGATGGAGAAGTCAACCGTGTATATCTTAACTTTTCTGATCCTTGGCCCAAGGCTCGTCATACTAAACGACGTTTAACTTCCCCTAAATTTTTAAGCCAATACCAAACAATTTTAAAACTTGATGGGGATATTCATTTCAAGACAGATAATATGAGTCTCTTTCAGTATTCTTTAGCTTCTATGAGTCAATATGGTTTCGTTTTTCGTCAAGTATGGTTAGATCTTCATCATAGCGATTTTCAAGGAAACATACAAACTGAATACGAGGAAAAATTCTCAGCCAAAGGTCACCCAATCTATCGCTTAGAGGCCTATTTCCCACAAAAAAATAATAGCTTGCTAAACACACAACCCCCTCAATAGGTATTCGTCTATTGAGGGGGGTATTTATTTAAAACTTTTCTGATTATGAACGGTGTTCTTTCAAGATTGACTCAAACTCATCGAGCCTTTCTTCAAAAACATCAAGCGTCGCTAAAATATAATTTGCTTGAGTCATATCTAAGCCAGCGTCTTTCATAGTATCTACAGCATATTTAGAAGACCCTGACTTTAAGAAACCTTTGTAATTCTCTAAAGCTTCTTTATCTCCTTGATAGATTTTAGCTGCAAAGTAAGTTGCTGCCGAGAATCCTGTGGCATATTGAAAAACATAATAATTATAGTAGAAGTGAGGAATACGTGACCACTCTAGCACAATCTCAGAATCTGAATTAACTGCCTCCCCGTAGTATTTAGCATTTAACTCACGATAATTTTCTGAAAGAAACTCCTGTGTTAAAGGTGTGCCTTCAGCATCTGCAGTATGCATAAAGTGTTCAAATTCAGCAAACTGTGTTTGTCGGAAGACGGTACCTTTAGCTCCGTCTAAGAAATGATTTAAGATGAATAGACGAATTTCGGGATCTTTATATTTGTCTAATAAGTAATAAGTTAATAAGTTTTCATTAGTAGTCGACGCAATTTCTGCTAAGAAAATAGAATAACCAGAATAGATATGCTCTTGGTTATTGCGACTTAAGTATGAGTGTGCAGAATGCCCTAGCTCATGAATTAAGGTATAAAGGTGATTAATTGAGTCTTGCCAGTTCATTAAAATATATGGCTTAGAATCATAGGTTCCTGAAGAATAAGCTCCTGATCGTTTACCGATATTTTCATAAAGGTCAATCCAACGGTCAGCAAAAGCTTCCTTCATTATTGCCACATAGTCTTCACCCATTGGTTTTACAGCTTCCAAAATAATCGACTGCGCCTCTTCATAAGTCACTTTAATTGGAGCTTCACCTAATAAAGGTGTATACATATCGTACATTTCTAAATCTTCAACACCTAGTAAGTCTTTACGAAGTGCTACATAACGATGTAAAAGATTTAAACGTGAATGAACAGCCTCTAACAATGTATCATACACTGACTCTGGCACATTGTTTTGGAAAAGAGCAGCTTGTCGAGCAGAGTCAAAGTGACGTACTTTTGCTTGATAATTATGAGCTTTCATTTGACTAGAAATTAAGCTAGCATATGTATTTTTAAATTGGTCGAAAATACTATAATATTTTTGGAAAGTTTCTTTTCTAACGCGACGGTCAGAAGATTCAAGCATCTTTCCATAAACCGAGTGCGTTAACTCTACTTCATGGCCTTCTTCATCCTTGATAGTAGGAAACCTCAAATCGGCATCAGTCAATAAGCCAAATGTTTTGCTTGGTGTGGCAAAAATTTCACCCGCTTTAGCCAACAAAAGCTCTTCTGCATGGCTTAAAGTGTGTGGGCGAAAACGTACTGCATTATCTAGAAACTGACGGTATTTTTTTAATGACTCATTGGTCTTAATAAATTCCTGTAGTTTCTCCTCATCAATCGCTAAAAGCTCAGGATCAAAGAAAGCTGTAGCTCCATCAAATTCAGTAATTAATTGCAATGTACGCGCTTGTAAGCTTTGTGAAGCAGAAACGGTTTGATCTTGATCACTGATTAAGTGACTATAAACATATAAGTTTTCAACGATTCTCTCAGTTTCTTTCATCGTTTCAATCGCTTTAACAAGCTGATCTGCACTTCGACCTAGCGTGCCCTCTAAGTCCTTCAAATCACCAATCATTTGTTGAGCCTTTGTAAAATCCGATTCAAAAGCTTCTTGGTCTTTATACATGGATGACAAATCCCAGGTATATTTTTCTTCTATCTCAGAACGCTTACGTGCTTTATGTGTAGACATAACATTACTCCCTTTTCTTATGATAATCTTAGTTTATCATAATTAGATCCTAAATGGGAACGGTATCATTAATTAATTAGATGATTTAAAAAAATTTTTTCTGACTCTCTAACAAATCGTTTTTACTCCATTAATCTTTTTAGAACATAATAAAGAATATATAAAGTTTCTTCTAATATAGTTTTAGATTGGCCCATTAAAGGAAAGTGAAACATACTAAAGTGGTTGTTATCTAAATGTTCATTCATCCTCGAGGAAAAGGAAGAAAAGTTTAACCCCTCTCCTTCAGGGTTGATTTTCAAATTTCTATTCAGCCATAACATTGATTCAAAGGCCCAAATCCAAATCAGCCAGCCAGGCTCTTTCATCGCTTGCACCTGCCAATTATTAAAAACCCATCTGGGTATTTCTTCCAAGTTAATTTGATAGTTGTAGAGCTGGTTTAAGAAAACACGATAAGAAAGATTGGATTTTATTGATTGAATAATAAAAGAATAGTCAATTAGAGAAATACTCCTAGACTCGCTTCTTTTCAAATAAATATTTTTCACATCGCTCTTTGCTTTTAAGCTTCCATTAAGTGCCAATAGCCAATTTTCTTTATAAGAATAGCTTGTAAGCTTAATATCTAAATTATTTAAACTATAAACTAAAGGTATATGGTGATAACATTTTAATTCGTACTGATTTAAATCTAAAGTCCAAACGTGATAACCAAGTTTCTTTGAATATGCGATACAACGTCGAACCCATGTACTTAAGCCCCGTTGTTTAAAATAATAATCATCAATTAACCATTGAACTTGAAAACCGAGTGCTTGATAATTTTTTTGTCTTTTATCCATATCAATTGATGAAATGACTGATTTTTGATACTCAACTATCCAAGCGCAGGAGCTATCTTCGACCATAAGATCAGCAATCTGATTTATTTTTTCAAAAATAACCTCTTGCGCACATTCATAGCCAAAGTTTCGAAAATTATCTCGTAATAAATTTTTGGCCTGCTTATGTTCTTTACTTTCTCCTCTGTGAGTCTCTTTTAAACCAAATTTTAAATAAGTACCCTCATTTTTACTATCTAATGAACAAGCTTTTAAATGTCGGAAGTAAGAACGCCCTTTTTCTTTATTAATTAAAACTACTTTAGTTAAGCAGTACGGACAAACATAAATCTGATCCTTTTTTGCTTCTTTTGCATAGATTAACTCACCAAATTGATTTATTGCCGCGTACATTAATAACCCCCCTTTAATCTGAAATACAGATCTAAAGGGGGTTAGGTGTTTAATTGATTTAAAATTGGTTTCCAAAGAAGAAGAGTGCATCTTCTTTTCTTAATAACTCACCATGTTCTGCTAAAACAGATGCAGTGACCATTGATATTTCTCCAAACTCGAAGAGAGTCAATAACTTAGTTGCAAGTTTATCTTTACTTACTGTTCGTTCTAAATCATAGAGAATCAAGAAATAATGCGAATTCATATAATATAGATCTGAAACTAGCAATTCGCTTGGTATTTCACGAGCTAGTCTTAAAAAATTATCCAATGAACTAAAACGAATGACTCCTTCAATAGGTTGCTCTTGTGATAAGTCTTCATCTTTTGACTCAGACTTAGGATTAAATAAATTCATCATCGACTCAATCGCCGTCTTCTTAGTTTTCTTATTAGTAGAGGAGCTTACTTGTTGATTCGATTCAGCAGTTGAATCGGTCATATTTTCACTAGAGGATTCCTTCAGGGACATTTCTTTGCGTTCTTTAAGACGCTTCGTTAGTTCATCTTCCCAAACCTCATCAAGTTCCTCAACATTGGCACGGCTAATATACAATTCTAAGCCTTCGCTGTTAGGAATCACTTGGAATGTCACAGCTTCTGAATCGTGAAAATGATGGTCAATATCCACTTCTTCTAAAATTGAGTAAAAGAATTTTTCAATCCGTGATTGGTCCCCTATTAGGTCTAAAAAGTCGATACCCCGTTCTTCTAGATCCTCAGATCCAATTAGAACTTTAATTAGGTTATCATTTATATGCTCCATTTCCATAGCAATTCACCTCCACCTTCTTATCCATTATACTACTTACAAACAGACATACCAAGCATTATGTCATGTTCCGTAATTTTAGCAAAAATACATTGTCTATGCAAGCTTATCCAATGCAATTCTATTTATTCAAAAAAAGAGCCCGAAGGCTCAAATTTTTGTTTATTCATTTACCAAAGCACGAGCGTGACGCAATGCGCGAGCTCTTACTTCTCGAGGCAAGAAACGTCTGATTTCATCCTCGTTGTAACCAATCTGAATGCGTTTATCATCTAAAATAATTGGTCGACGCAACAAACCTGGTTGATTTTGAACTAACTCAAAAAAATCATTTAAAGGTAATTCGCTGATTTCTACATCTAATTCTGAATAGGCTTTTGACCGAGTTGAAACGATATCCTCTGTCCCTTCCTCTGTCATACGCAAAATACCTTTTATTTCGTTTATCGTTAAAGGTTCAGTGAAAATATTGCGCTCTTCGAATGCAATATTATTTTCTTCTAGCCATGAACGGGCTTTTCTACATGACGTGCAACTTGGAGTTACATATAATGTTACCATTAAAAGATCATCCTCTCTTGTGAACATTCTTCTCTCTTAAAGACACGTACATATTCAATTATTGAACTTAAGATTTTATCATTTAACAATCAAATCTATTCGATACAATAAGTGAGTTTCACAAAGTATTTAGTACTACATATAGAATTATAGCAACAAAAATGCTTTAAAGCAAACTATAATCAATGATTAGTGTGTGACATTTATTAGAATTACTGATGAAAAACTGCCAGTTTGTGAAAACACTCAATCTTTTTTCATAAAAGCTAGCATTTAATTTTAGATAGGTTATAATTATTAATGTAAATATAAGCCATTAGAAAGAGGAAGATCATGAAAGAGACCATTTTTTCCGGTGTACAACCATCCTCCATACCTACTCTTGGAAACTATATTGGAGCCATGAAATCATTTGTTGATTTACAAGATAAATATCAAGCAACCTATTGTATTGTGAATCAACATGCCATCACAGTCCCACAGGACCCTGAAATATTGGTAAGACAAACTAAGCAACTAGCTGCCCTTTATTTAGCGATTGGTATCGATCCGAACAAATCCACAGTATTCGTACAATCAGAAGTACCTGCTCACTCTCAAATTGCTTGGCTCATTACCTGTCAGATTGGCGTAGGTGAGCTAGAACGAATGACACAATATAAAGACAAGTCTGCTAAACAAGAATCAGTTGGTGCTGGCTTACTTTGTTACCCGGCATTAATGGTTGGTGATATAGTTCTTTATGATGCTAAATATGTTCCAGTAGGTGATGACCAGCGTCAGCATATTGAATTAACAAGAAATTTTGTAGACCGTTTTAACAACCGCTACGGAGAAGACATATTAGTTAAACCAGAACCTATTTATCCAAATGCTGGTAAGCGAGTTATGAGTCTGCAAGACCCAAGTCGAAAAATGTCCAAATCAGATGAAAATGAAAAAAGTAAAATCTCAATGTTGGATGAACCGCGTCAAATCATTAAGAAAATTAAATCAGCTGTTACTGATTCAATTGGAGTCGTTAATTATGACACGGCTAACCAAGCTGGTTTATCCAACTTAATTGAAATTTACGCAAGCTTAAGTGAACAGCCAATTAAAAAGATCGTTAATCAATATCATGACTTAGGTTATGGTCGCTTTAAATCAGACTTAGCTGATTTAGTCGTATCTGTCTTAGAGCCTATTCAAAAGCGTTATAATCAGCTAATCGCAGGCGATGAACTTTATGATATTCTTTCTATAGGTGCAACTAAAGCTAATGAAACAGCTTCTCAGACATTGGCTCGTATGGAGAAAGTAATGGGTATACGATATAGATAGTACATAGCAAAAAAACTGCCAACTTATTCAACAAGTTGGCAGTTTTCTTTAATTGTTTTGTGCTTCTTTCTCATAACACTCTTGACAAAACCCATAAAAGGATACTTCCATCGCTCTTACCTTAAATTTATCTAACTCTTTTATTTCGGTGTATATATCATTAAATTGATTTAAAAAAACATCTTCAATTTTTCCACAAGCTTCGCAAATTGTATGTCCGTGGGGGTGCACATTAATGTCATAGTGTTTTGTTTTTTCATCAATGTTCAACTCTTGTAAAATGCCTGCATTCACAAAAGCACGAACATTATTATAAACTGTTGCTAAACTCATTTGTGGATAGTCTTGTTGAACTTGCTGGTAAATCTCTTCAACACTTGGATGCTTGACTTTTGTCAAGATTGTTTTTAAGATGGCTCGTCTTTGAGGAGTTATACGAACTTTACCCTTCTTCATTTTTTCTAAAAGTTGATTAATATCGGATTCAATAGCCTTTTCTGTTTGCATGGACAAACCACCTTCTAATATGTTTATATAGAAATGAATGATAATAAATTGAAGCTGTTACAATTTAACATTTTAAATTATATCCATCAAAAAATCAACTGACCGAGATCAGTTGATTTTGATTTTTTTATTCTACTTCAGCAGATTCTGATTCATGTTTCTCAAAAGTATATTTTAGAACTGGCTTACGAGAAGCTCCTGCTTCATCCAAACGTCTTACAGGTGTATTATGTGGAGCTGTTTGAACAATTTCAGGATTATTAATAGCCTCTTGATTAATCTTAATTAAGATATCTGCTACATAATCTAAGTCTTGCTTAGATTCTGTTTCAGTCGGCTCAACCATTAAACATTCATTAACATGCAATGGGAAGTAAGTTGTTGGAGCATGAATACCAAAGTCTAAAAGTCGCTTACCAACATCTTTAGCTGTTACTCCATAATCTTTCTTGTGACGACTTAAGTCCAATACAAAGTCGTTTTTGTTGAAGTTAGGGAATGGTGCATCAAAGTATTCATTAACACGTACTCGTAAATAGTTAGCATTAAGAACAGCATCTTCAGAAGCACGACGTAATCCTTCAGCTCCCATTGAGCGAATGTATGTATAAGCACGAACGTTTACACCAAAGTTTCCAAAGTTTCCTTTGATACGACCATAAGATTTCTCAGGTGTTTCAAGCTCATATTTGTCGCCATTTTTTACCACATTGGGTCCAGGAATAAATGGTGCTAATTTATCCACAACGCCAATTGGTCCTGATCCTGGTCCTCCACCACCATGAGGTCCAGTAAAGGTCTTATGTAAGTTCAAGTGACAAGCGTCAAAGCCCATTGCACCTGGAGAAGTTAATCCCATAATAGCATTTAAGTTTGCACCATCATAATAAGCAAGTCCACCCGCTTCGTGAACAATATCTACAATTTCCTTAGCATCTTTTTCAAACAAACCAGCTGTTGATGGGTTTGTAATCATAATACCGGCAATATTTGGCCCTACAGCAGCACGCACTGCCTCGACATCAATAATCCCTTCTGGAGTGGAAGGAAGCTCAACCGTTTCGAAACCAGCTACCATAGCTGTGGCTGGATTTGTTCCGTGAGCAGAGTCAGGAATTAGTATTACTCGACGTTGCTCCAATTCTCCAATGGATTCAAAATAAGCTTTAAAAGCTAATATTGCTGCTAACTCACCTTGAGCACCTGCAGCTGGTTGTAAAGTTAATGCTGGAAATTGAGTGATTTCCTTCAAATATTCTTGTAATTCATACATTAATTGTAGTGCACCTTGAATAGTGTCTGGATCTTGTAAAGGATGAATATTCGCAAAGCCATCCATAGCAGCTACATCTTCGTTAATCTTTGGATTATACTTCATTGTACATGATCCTAATGGATAAGGACCTGATTCAACACCAAAGTTACGGTTTGAAAGTGCTGTATAGTGACGTACAATTTGTAGTTCAGAAGCTTCTGGCAAACGCGCAGGTTCTTGACGTGCATATTCTCCTAATTCTGATAATAAGTCATACTCTTCTACTTCAGAAACTGGCAAATCATAAGCTGTGTGCCCTTCTTGCGAAATTTCAAAAATCAATTTATCATAATCTTGTAAGATCATTATTTTGCCACCTCCACTAAAGCAGTTACAAATTTATCCATTTCTTCTTTGGTACGCTTTTCAGTTACACAAAGTAGATAGGCATTATCAACACCAATTGCTTTTGAAGCATCAAAGCCACCAACAAATCCTTTTTCAAATAATTCTTTATTGACTTGACGTACATCTTTATTTAGTTTGATAACAAACTCGTTGAAAAACGGTCTAGTGTTAAGAACTTCAAAACCTGCTGCTTTTAGTTCTTTCGCAAGATAATGTGTATTATTGATATTAGCCTGTGCTAATTCTTGAATACCAACCTTACCGTATGCTGACATAGCAATAGATGATGCTAAAGCGAATAAAGCTTGGTTTGAAGAGTAGTTAGAGGTTGCCTTTTCACGACGGATATGTTGCTCGCGTGTAGAAAGGGTCATAACGAATCCACGTCTACCTTCTTCATCTACTGTTTCCCCGACAATACGCGAAGGAATCTTACGCATTAACTTGTCATTAACGGCAAAGTAACCACAGTGAGGGCCACCTAAAGACATTGGTATACCGAAAGGCTGAACATCTCCAACAGTAATATCTGCTCCAAAAGCACCTGGTTTTTCTAGTTTTCCAAGAGCTAATGGATTAGCAGAAACAATTAACAATGTTTTTGTTCCTTCTAAAGCTGACTTAATTGCTTTTAAATCCTCAACCGATCCAAAGAAGTTTGGATATTGAACAATAACTGCCGCTACTTCAGCATCTAATTTAGCTTTTAAATCTTCAAGACTTGTGACTTCATTTTCAAGTGCTATTTCTTCAACAGCGTAATCTTTACCGAAACCGTAAGTTTTTACAGTTTCAATTGCTTGTGGGTTTAACCCTTTAGAAACTAATACTTTTTTAGACTTCTTAACATGGTTAAACGCAAGGTTTGCTGCTTCGGAAACTGCGTTATATCCATCATACATACCACAGTTTGCCAAATCCATACCTGTCAGTTCAGCAATCATTGTTTGCCATTCAAATAATGCTTGCAATTCTCCTTGAGATACTTCTGGTTGGTAGGGAACATAAGCAGTTAAGAACTCTTGACGCATAATAATATGATTAACAATCGAAGGTACATGGTGGTCATACGTTCCAGCACCTAAGAAAAAAGGCATTTGACTGGACGAAGTGTTTAGAGCCGACATTCTAGTCAGTTCTTTAACAATTTCCAATTCAGAAAGTGGTTCAGGTAAGTTCATTTTGCCTGTACGGCGTACATTTTCTGGCAAGTCAGAGAAGATATCCATAATATCTTTAACGCCAATTGTTTCTAGCATTGCTTGGCGGTCTTGGTCTGTGTTAGGTAAATATCTAAATTTTGCCATGATCTGCTCCTTAGTCTATTTTTTTCTTTAATTCGTACTTTTTAAATTAATAGCAATTTTGACTTAAATATTAGAGTGACATAGAGTCACTCTAATAAACAAACCTTTAAAATTTATGATTATTCAGCTGGCTCTTCAGTTAAGAATTCTGATGTATCGATGTCTTCTTCAGTTTCAATTTCGAAGAACCATCCTTTACCTTGAGCATCTTCGTTAACTGATTCTGGTGCATCTTCTAACTCTTCGTTCACCGCAACTACTTTACCTGCAAAAGGTGCGTATACTTCAGATACAGATTTAACAGATTCTACTGTTGCGATTTCTTCTTCAGCATCAAATTCATCGTCGACTTCTGGTAATTCAACGTGAACGATATCTCCTAATTGCTCTGCAGCAAAAGCAGTGATACCTACACGTGCTTTGTTAGGTGCTAAAATTTCAATAAATTCGTGTTCTTCTGTAAAAAATACTTGTGACATTATAAATGACCCCTTTTCTTAAAATTGTTTATGTGCTCATTTTATCAAACATTTAACAAAAATGAAACCACTTTAGTTTAAATTTACTTACTAGCAGCTAACCAGTCTTTCTTAGTTAATTCTGCTTCAATTTCTTTACCGCGGATATCGATAATTACTTTATCACCAACTTTATAATCAGTGGCAACACGCATGAAACCTAGAGGGTATCCTAATGTAGGTGATTTCGTTCCTGATGTTACTACCCCAATCACTTCACCCTCTTGATTTTTAACTTCCATACCATGACGAGCGATTTGTTTGCCGTCAATCTTAAATCCTCGAGACGCTTCTTTCTTATCGCCGGCGCGATAAGCAGCAATTGCTTCTTTTCCGATGTAATCTGCTTCTTTAGCTTTTGGTGCTGCAAATGCAATACCACCTGCGATTGGGTTGACGCTCTCATCGAAGTCATTGCCATACAGTGGTAAACCAGCTTCAAGGCGTAAAGTATCACGTGCTCCTAGCGCACATTCTTTAACACCTAAATCTTGACCTTCTTCAACTAATTTCTTCCAAATCTCAAGCATATGTTCAGCTGGAATATATAGTTCGAAACCTTCTTCACCGGTATAACCAGTACGTGAGATTTGAACACGATCAAAACCAGCTACTACTTGATCTTGCTTATAAGAATAATATTCAATCTCTTTCAAGTTAGTATCTGTAATGCGAGCCAATAATTCTTCAGCATTTGGTCCTTGAACAGCGATTAATCCCCAGTCATAAGTTTCATCTGTGATCTCAACTTGACCCTCTTGATTATGATCATGCATCCATTGAACAATCTTTTCACGGTTAGAGCCGTTTGGAGTTGCAACAAACTCGTCATCATTGCGGCGGTAATAAATCAAATCATCTAAGATGCCGCCATCTTCTTTACATACAGCGGTATATTGAGCTTTTCCGTTGAAAGTAGCTTTATGCACATCATTAGTGATTAATCCGTTCCACCAGTCATAAGCATTCATCTTAGCCGATTTAACACGAACCTCTCCCATATGTGAAGCGTCAAATAAACCTACTGCATTACGAACTGCCTCGTGCTCCTCAGCAATTTTGGTGATTTGAATTGGTAATCCCCATCCACCAAAATCTGTAATCTTGCATCCTTTTTCGATGTAATAGTCATACATAGGTGTTTTTTTCAATCCATTTTCATCTAATTGAACGTTTGTCATTATACTATCTCCTTCGCCTTACTTGATTAAAATATCTTTGACTTGTGCGTAGTATTCATCTAATTGAGAGGACAATTCAGCGACCTTGTTGTTAGCAAGCTCATAATACTCTTCTTGCTTTTCCTTATCCTTAAGCTGTCCTCCATTAATATATAAGTTTAATGAAGAAGCCTGAACAGCCGAACGTAACATTTGAAGACCTACACCAACATCGGAAACGATGATTTTTTTAATTAAAGGAATAACCTTGTCAAAGCCCTCCACAATTTGGCTGACTTCTGAAATCAAGTCAACTGGAGGTTGAGATGCAATTACTAACCCACTTTGAATTGCTTCATTACGCACTTGTTTTTCTACGTCTGTTGCTCTCGGCATACCATACGCTTTAGAAAGTGGTTCAAACTCAGTTGCATCGCGGTCGATAATGTTCACAAAAATCTCTTTACTTTTTTCAAACTCTTCAATTTTTTTAGCAAGAAAAGTTTGATCCTCTTTAGACAATTTATCACTTTGCGAGAAAATCATAGCCATCAAAATAGCACCAATACCCAATCCAGCTGTAACGCCCGCTGCAGCCCCTCCACCAGGAGTTGGATCATTAGAAGCTAACTTGTCAATAAATTCTGTGACTTTTAATTCTTTCATTACGCGCTCCTATTCTAAGCCATTTAGAAGCTTAGCACCTTTAACAACTTGTGAAGCCAGAACACCTGTTGTTACAGAACCAACACCACCTGGGACAGGAGTGATAGCACTTGCTTTAGGTTCAACTTCATCAAAGCGAACATCTCCAGTTGCCTTACCATCTTTGTAACCAAAGCCAACATCAATTACTGTTGCACCTTCTTTAATGTAGTCAGGGCCAACAAGTCCTAAAGCTCCGGTAGCTGAGACCACAATGTCAGCTAAAGTAGTGTGGATAGTGTTGTCTTTAGTATAGACATGTGTATTTGAAACAGTTGCATTACGGTTTGATAACATAACTGCTAATGGCTTACCAACAACTGGTGATGAACCAATAACACAAACTTCAGCACCCTCTAATTCATAGTCATAGTAATCAAGAATTTCGATACAAGCTTGTGCTGTAGAAGGAGCCATTGCAGTTGGATCATTGTTAATTAGCTTACCTAAGTTAACTGGGTTCAAGGCATCTACGTCTTTATATGGATTTAAGCGCTCAGCAATTTCTGCTCGCTCAATTCCTTCTGGGAATGGTTGCATAATGATAACGCCTGACACAGATTTATCTGCATTTAATTCATCGATAATTTTTAAGACATCTTCGGTGGTCTTAGCATCCAATTCAGTACGAGCTTCTGCTTCGATTCCACATTTTTCCATTACTTTCATAGCATTTTTTTCATAAGCCATGGAAGAAGGGTTTTCATCGACACGTAACACTACTAATTTAGGAACAATCCCTTTTTCTCTTAAAGCTTCTGCTTCTTGACGAGTACGCTCGCGAATTGCTTTCCCAACTTCTTTACCATCTAAAATCTTACCCATAAGATCCTCCCTTTTCTATTCAATACACTGTAAAAGTCGAACGAGCAAAAATTTACTCGCTCGACTATTAATTTTATCTTAGAATCAATTCTTTTTAGAACAATCCTTCAATGTTACCTTTTTCATCAACATCAATACGGTTAGCAGCTGGTTCTTTTGGTAAGCCAGGCATCTTCATAATGTCACCTGTCATAGCAACTAGGAAGCCTGCACCAGCAGAAACGGTTAAGTCACGGATAGTAACAGTAAATCCTTCTGGAGCTCCTAATAATTTAGGATCATCGGAGAATGAATATTGCGTTTTAGCCATACAAATTGGTAATTTACCATGTCCTTGCTCGGTGAATTGCTTAATTTTCTTCTTAGCTACTGAAGTAAACTCAACTTTTGCACCACCGTAGATTCTAGTTACTAATGTTTCAAGTTTTTCTTCGATAGAAGCTTCTACATCATAAGCAAACTTAAAGTTGCTTTCTTTTTCAGATGCTTCAACTACAGCCTTAGCTAGTTCAGTTGCACCTTCACCTCCATCAGAGAAGTGAGTTGAAAGAACAACTTTAACGCCTTCTTTTTCACATTCTTCACGTAATGCTTCAATTTCGGCATCTGTATCAGTTGGGAACGCATTGATAGCTACTACTGGGTTTAATCCGAACACATTCTTAATATTGTTAATGTGACGCATTAAGTTAGGCATACCTTTACGTAAAGCTTCTACATTTTCAGGTCCTAATTCTTTTTTATCAACTCCACCATGCATCTTCAATGCACGGATTGTTGCAACGATTACAACTGCTGAAGGAGCTATCCCTGCTTGACGACATTTGATGTCTAAGAATTTCTCAGCACCTAAGTCTGCACCGAAACCAGCTTCAGTAATTGTGTAATCTGCATAATTCATTGCTAGTTTCGTTGCAATAATTGAGTTGCATCCGTGAGCAATGTTTGCGAATGGTCCACCGTGCACAAAAGCTGGTGTCCCTTCTAAAGTTTGTACAATATTTGGCTTGATTGCATCTTTAAGTAATGCAGTTGCAGCTCCAGCACCATTAATATCTTTAACAGTAACTGGCTTATTATCTTTACGAGTGTAAGCAACGATCATATTACCTAATTTTTCTTTTAATTCTTGTAAATTATTAGATAGACAGAATGCTGCCATTACTTCAGAAGCTACAACGATGTCGTAACCATCTTCACGTGTTACTCCATCAACACGACGGCCTAATCCATTTACAATATTACGTAATTGACGGTCGTTCATATCGACAACACGACGCCATACAATTCGGTTTGTATCAATATCTAATGCGTTACCATGGTGGATGTGGTTATCTAATAAGGCAGCGATTAAGTTAGTTGCTGCTCCAATCGCGTGGAAGTCTCCAGTAAAGTGTAAGTTAATATCTTCCATTGGAACAACTTGTGCGTATCCACCACCAGCTGCTCCACCTTTAATACCAAATACTGGTCCTAATGAAGGCTCACGTAAAGCAACTGCTGTTTTCTTACCAATTTTAGACATTCCGTCTGCCAAGCCGATTGAAGTAGTTGTTTTACCTTCACCAGCAGGAGTTGGAGTAATCGCTGTAACAAGAATTAATTTTCCTAAGTCCTTGTTATCCATATCTAATTTAGTAAAATCGATTTTAGCTTTTGTTTTACCGTAAGGCTCTAATACATCATTAGAAATACCTAACTTTGCAGCCACATCTTCAATTGGTTGCAATTTAGCTTCCTGTGCGATTTGAATATCTGTCTTCATTAAAATCTTTTCCCCCTTTAGATAAATCACATAGTATCTCTATGCATCTTTCATCATACCATAAAACGTTAGGAAACTCTTACATTTTGCAGACAGTTTTTAAAAAATTGCATTTTTAGCTTGCAATTCGGTTTTTTCACAAACATTTTTATGTAAGCAAGTACTAAATTTGTTTATATTATCAATAAAGAAAGTTAGTTGTGCTTTTCACAACCGCTATTTAATAGATGAAAGTTGTTATTAATATAGTGATAACCACTTGGTCAACTTAATCTTTTTTCACAAAATTTTCGTTATTTCTTAAATTGCACTTACCTTATACATTCTGGAGTTATGGTATCCTAGTAAAATTTTATGATAACCAGCTAATTTTTCATCAATTTCACGATTACCTGTATAAACTAAAAGCGGTTGACCTTTTAAGGTGTTTAATTTTCCTGGTGTTGCAACGATTATAATATCCTCTTTATCTAGCTTGGCAAGAACCTTGTCAGATAATTGATGATTGCCTCGGCCAAAGAGATATCCTTGACCACCCATCGGTGTAACAATCAATTTAGCTGGCTTGTCCCCAATGATATCCAAAATCTCTTGTTCATAGACATCTTTTTTTACAACTTTTTTATTTCGAATGATATCAACACCTAATAATGTTGGTTCCAGACCTAACTCTAACATTACCGGAGCAACTGTTGAACCAGAGCCAATAATGTAGAAGACATCTTCTTCCATTCTATCTATAATATCAAGCGCTATAGAAACTCTTGCTGCCTCATCCGATTGAGGAGTAGGTGATTTCAAATTTTGTAAATGACTTTCATCATAAGGAACACTTAGGTATCCATAGACTTTAGTAATTATTTCATCCCTACGGAATGCATCTTCTTCAATATCAATAACTTCCTCATCTTTTAGAGACAATTCCTTGTCTTTCAAATACCTCAAAGCTAACTTACCGGCATGTTCCGGTGTCACTGCATAAACAGGAGAATGAATCTTAACACCCGCTGGTATCCCAATCGTTGGAATAGCAAGTTGAGTAACTGAAGCAATATCACGTGCCGTTCCGTCGCCTCCTGCAAAAAGTATTAAATCCACCTCTCTCTCTTGAAATTTTTCAACTAAATGAATGGTATCCTTCGCCATACTGTCACCATCGATTTGATGAATCACTTCATAATTCAATTCGGTTTCTTTTACTAAATCTTCTCCCATTTTACCAGAAGCAACATATACAATTAATTCTTCTTTAAGAGGAGCTAATTCTTTGAGCGCTTTCAAGGCTTTTAAAGGGGCCTCAGGATTAGCTCCTCTCTTAATCGCCTCAGTTAATACATCTTTACCATCGGTACCTTTTAAACCAACTCGTCCTCCCATACCAGCAATGGGATTTACTACAATTCCTAATTTTTTCATTAATTCTCTCCTCTCAATAATCTTCTATTCTATTATAGGTCTTATAAATGTTCTTGTCATACCTAAGCTCTAGTTTACAATTTTTACTTTTCTTTCTATAATTTAAATTGTCTGATTTTACAAGTTCCTTGTAGGAGTGATTTTTTGCAAAAAAATTTGAAATTTTATATCAAATTGTTTAGAGTGACTTTTCTATTAAGTGCTTTTACCTTTGGTGGAGGTTATGTAATTGTAAGTCTTATGAAAAAGCAATTTGTTGATGACTATCATTGGTTTGAAGAAAATCAAATGCTCGATTTAATCGCAATCGCTCAATCTTCTCCAGGGGCAATCGCTATTAATGCCGCGGTGATTGTAGGTTATCAATTAGCAGGATGGCTCGGTGTTCTCACCACTGTTTTTGCCACTATCCTTCCTCCTTTTGCAATTATCTCTATCATTGCACATTTTTATCAGGTCTTTATTGAAAATCAATGGGTGGCTTGGATGTTAGAAGGAATGCAAGCGGGAGTAGCAGCGGTAATTGTTTCTGTTGTTTATACCATGATCAAAGATCTTGTTAAACAAAAAGAAAAGTATCTAATTCTCATTTTTATAAGCGCACTCATTTTAGTTAGTTATTTTAACTTCCCGATTTCATGGTTAATTCTTATTTCTTTATGTGGTGGCTTTATTTATTCTTATTTGAAGAGGTGATTACTTGATTTATTGGGAACTATTTCTTACTTTTTTAAATATTGGCTTACTTTCTTTTGGTGGTGGCTATGCTGCTTTGCCTTTGATTGAAGACTTGGTTGTTCACCAAGAGCATTGGCTATCTTTAGAAGAATTTGGTCATCTAATTACAATCTCACAAATGACACCTGGTCCAATTGCTATTAATGCCTCTACTTTTATTGGTACTCAAATCGGTGGTGTCAGTGGTGCAATAGTTGCTACTATCGGCTGTACCTTACCATCGATAATTATCGTGACTTTTTTAGCCTATCTTTATCAGCGTTTTCAAAAACTAAGTTTAATGCAAGATACCCTTTTTATCCTTAGGCCTATAGTGATTGCCTTAATAGCTAGTTCGGGCTTATCAATTTTTGTGAATGCTATTTGGCAAAAAGAGACTGTTGTTTGGATGGACCCTAATTGGTTAATGTTGGTAATTTTTATTATAGCCATGCTATTACTTAATAAGTTTAAAGCTAACCCCATCGTGATTATGATTTCTGCAGGGATTGTTAATTTGATTTATCATGCATTTTAAAAAATTAGTTGTTACTCATTTGTCCTTTTTAGGGTTATATTAAACAGAAGGTAGGCAACTCTTTGTTTATTTAATAAAACTAAAACACCGTCCTTAACGCTGTTTAACAGTGTTAAGGACGGTGTTTTAGCTAACTTCGGTCACAAGCTCTTTGTCATTTAATCAGTTGATGAGTTATAAAACAGTTTATCAATCGTTTTCTTTTGTTCTTCTAACCACCTTTTTGCTTCATCAACCGCTTGATTTTCAGCCGCTTGTTTTACTTTTTCAATTTTTTTACGCCGGTCACGTTCTTCAATAAGGGCTAGGTACTCTTCAAGAGTAAGCCCATGTTCCATCATAAATTGCGCATTTAGTTGACCTACATAGCGATAATGCCAAGGTTCAAAATTAAAAGTAGTCATTTCTGTCTTATTTTGAGGGTATCTTAAAATAAACCCAAAATTGGCTGCATTTTCTACTAACCATTGGGCCGATGCCGTTTCGCTATAATTTTCAGTTAAGCCTCCTCCTATGCTGGTCCAATCTTGACCTAATATATCAATAGCGAGCCCAGTCATATGCTCTGTGGCATTTGCTGGTGCTGTATATAAATTGGTTAAATATCTCGCTTCTGATTCACTATAACCGACCGCCATTAAAGACTGTTTTCTAGAACTTTCTAACCCTGCTTGCTGATTTGTCGAACGGTATCCTGAAATAATTGTAAATAGATAACCATCCTCCAAACCTGCTTGTAACAGCTGACTAAGTTTTTCTTCAATGTTAGCAGCATATGGAATTCCTTCAATTGAAGTAACTAAATCAACTTCAATTTGATTGTTGATTGGGTTGCTTGGATTCACCAAAAGTAAATTGGGATCATTTAAATTTCCCTCAGCAGGAATTGAATCAATTAATTCATCAACACTAGCATTTGATTTTATCGCATCAATCTGACTCAATTCTGGTAAATTGTATTTAGCTAAAGCCACCGCTTTGTCAAAAGGAAAAATAAGTAGAAGTAAAAATATTAAGAAAATTTTCTTAATACTCATTTTTATCACCTCATATTTGTTTTCAAAGGATCAAGTGTTCCAATAATAAACATTCTGATACGCAAACTACTTAAGGAAACTCTCAAACTATTTATCCTGTTCGATAAAGTGCTTAAGAGCCAGCTATTATTATAAGCGCCAAAAAGTATAGCCAGCTTCCTTAAAATAATCAGCATCCAGTATGCTTTTGACATCTATAAGAACTCTTTCTTTAGGTGATAATTTTGCATTAAACAATTTTTCGATGCTTGTATTATTTAGTTCTCGAAATTCCTGATGAGCTACTGCAAAGATAACAGCATCCGCATCCTGAACTTGATCGAACGCTGTTAAATCAACATCATATTCTGCTTTGGCATCACTTGATTCAGCCCAAGGATCTACTACAACAGGCTCAATATCGAAAGTCCTTAAATAATTGATAATATCGGCAACTTTTGAGTTGCGCGTATCTGGTGTATGTTCTTTAAAAGTTAGACCCAAAATAACTACTTTAGAGTCTGTTACTTTTTTACCCGCCTTAACCATGAGCTTAATCAACTTATCACCAATAAAATCTCCCATTTGATCATTTATTTGGCGACCAGAAAGAATAATCTGACTATGATAGCCCAAGTTTTCTGCCTCGTAAACAAAGTAGTAAGGATCTACACCAATACAGTGTCCTCCCACTAGTCCTGGTGTGAAACCTAAAGCATTCCATTTGGTATTCATGGCATCAATAACATCTTGCGAATCAATTTCCATTCGATCAAAAACGAGAGCTAACTCATTCATAAATGCAATGTTAATATCTCTTTGACTATTTTCAACAACTTTAGCGGCTTCAGCAACTTTAATACTTGGTGCACGATGAACACCCGCTTCAATTACTAGTTCATATACTTTAGCCATTGTATCTAAAGCATCAGCAGTTGTAGCAGAAACGATCTTTTTAATTTTTGGTAAAGTATGGACCTTATCTCCTGGATTAATTCTTTCAGGTGAATAACCTACCCAAAAATCAACACCATGCACTAATCCTGAACTTTCTTCAAGTTCTTCAATACACATTTCCTCAGTAACCCCAGGATAAACCGTTGACTCATAAGCAACTAAAGTCCCTTTAGACATGTTTTTACCTACGGTTCTTGTGGCTGAAATAACCGGATCTAAATTAGGTGTCTTATCTTGATTGATAGGCGTTGGAACCGCAACAATAATAAAGTTCGCTTCTTTTAGCCTACTTTGGTCGTAGGTGAAAGCTAAATTTGTATTCTTGACTGCTTCGTCTCCAACCTCTAGAGTTGGATCGATACCCTGCAAATATTGCTCCACTTTATGAACATTGTTGTCATAGCCAATTGTTTCAATGTGCTTAGCAAATTCTATGGCAATCGGCATACCCACATACCCTAAACCTACAACTGCTAACTTTGTTTTACCTTCAATTAAATTTTGATATATATTCATTTTTGTCTCCTAACCTTATTTAGCTATCTTATATAATTGCTTGTTAAATTATAACCGCCTTTTAATTGCCTGAAAAACATAATGACTATAATAATATATGCACTGATATAGTGGTAATTTTTCTAAATGGCGATAAGTGTACCATGTTCGCTTAAGAGCTGAAAGCTTGTTGGAGGAAATAGAACCAGAAACTTGACGATAGTGATTAAGCACTTCATTTAAAGCATAAGCTTCAATTTTTCGTTCACGCATTAACATTAGCCAAGTTGCTGTGTCTTGTCCTTTCCGCACTAAAGGCATTCTAAAGTCTCCTATTTTTTCACGATCAATCATTACTGTAGAGCAAGCAATGGCTGTGTTTTTTAGAAGGCCATTATAATCTAAACGTTCTGGTAAATCTACTGTTTCTTTAAGGGTTTCTCCACTTTCATCTATTAAGGAAAAATTTGTATAAGTAAAAGATAGCGCCTTTTCTTGCATAAATGCTAATTGTTTCTCCAACTTACAATATTCCCAAACATCATCACTATCAATAAATGAAATATATCTACCTCTAGCCAATTCAAGCCCCTTGTTTCTTGCCACTGCGGCACCAGAGTTTTTTGATAAATTAACCAATTGAATACGGCTATCTTCTTGTGCAAATTCTTGAATTATTCTCACACTAATATCATTTGAGCAATCATTGACTAGCAACCACTCCCAATTCTGATAACTCTGATTAAGCACGCTCTCGATGGTTTTTTTTAAGAATCTTTCTGCGTTATAAACAGGGGTTATTATCGACACCAATCCTGATTTTGAATTCATCTCACAATTCTCCTTAAATAATCTGAATTATCTTGATTCTTGCTTGATAAAGCTCTGCCAATTGGCGTTGGTCATTATACCACTTTTTATCGGTAATATTAGCGTCTAAGACGATAACAATTTCATTTGGTGAAAAGTTTGCATCAAGACTTGCTAAGTTAGTCGCTTGCACTCCGTAGGTGTTTCCTTCAGGAGAGATTAGTTCTTGAACATTCACTTCTTGATGCTTTTGTTGTCTAAGGATTACTCGCTGACTATCACTAGGAGTTCGAATTAATTTTTCTAAGACTTCTCGATTATCTTGACGGTTATAAATAAAATGCAGATCATTAATTCCCCAAGTATAATCAAAAGCATAGCCTATTTTATGTCTTCGATAATGTGCAATCATGCTCCAAGCTATCGATAAAATAGCGCCTAAAAAGAGACCCAATAAGCCATAGATAATACTTCCTTTAGCCTCTTTAGTTTGAAATGGGGTCAAAGTTTCCCTACTAGGAACTTCTTCGATCAAATCAATTGGAATCATTTCTCCAATTTCTGGTGACCGAATGATTGAGACAGTATTTTTCCCGAGGAAAGGTAGCTTTTGTTTTTCTAATAATTCAGCATATGCTTCGGCTATCTTTAAGTTTTCTTCAGCATTATTCCCCACCAAAAATCTTAAAGTAATAACATTTGAAGCGGCATCTCGAATTCCTGCAAGCCCACCTCGAAAAGTGTTGGTCTTATACATTTCAAGTTTTTTTTCTGCTTGAAGCCATTTTCCAAACTCGATACCAGTTTCTGCTTCAATTTGTTTAATAATAGTTGGTGTCGCAAAATAGTCATCAAAGACAGCCGCAGTTGAAAATAGACTGCCATCTTCCATTGTAACAATCACTTGGAATGAAGCTGGGTCTTGTTGATAGGCATGGGCTAGATAATTATATGATTCAATTTTATCACTATTTATTAAGCGGTTAACGACATACCTTCCTCCTACAACTAATAATGAGATAATAACTGATCCAAACATAATTCTTCTAAAATTATTTTTAATAAAGCGGTATAACTCGTGAAAAACTGTAGCTAAGCTCATATTCCTAAACTCCTTTTACTTTTAAAATCCTGCGTTTGTTCTTTTGTATCGATTATTTTTACCCAACTTATAATTAAAGCAAAAAATACCCAGTGCCATTCAATCAACATATTATTTGCACTAGTAATACTTGCTAGAATAAAAATAATTAAAAAACTATAGAATACAAAAGAAATATTGCTTTGTAAAACAGAGGTCTTTCTCCCCACTCTAGCAACAAACTCCAACCGTCTTATCATTCCAATGTATGCCCATAAATAAAGTAACAGTGAAAGAATGCCATTAGAAACTAAAATTTCAAGCCACCAATTATGCATATTGGTTATTTCATTAGTTGGCCAGATAGGTCTTACTTTAGCCCAATGCTCGATATTCCCCGATCCTACCCCTAAGCCAAAAGTTTGGGTCAAATAAAGTAAACCATTTCGCCAGATATTCATTCGCTTAGTATCACCAGATAAGCCTGCTTGTGGACCACCTAGAAAAATCACTTCAAAAACTTTTTCACGTATAGGTGGAATTAACATCATAAAAATAATAAAGGCGGTCATTATATAAAGTCTTTTCCCTTGGAAAAGATCCAACTTGAAGTTGCGAACTAGTTGTAAGCCG
Source organism: Facklamia sp. P12937 (assembly GCF_050409505.1). NCBI lineage: Bacteria > Bacillati > Bacillota > Bacilli > Lactobacillales > Aerococcaceae > Facklamia > Facklamia sp. P12937. Next base: position 40,591 of record NZ_JBNUPI010000008.1, on the reverse strand, counting down.
ATAAAAAGAATTAAACATATTAAGGACATTCTTGAGCTAGTTTGGTAGATTAAAAATGTTGTTAATGCAAACATTAATAGTAAGAACATCCTTTGCCAATATCTTTGACTGTAATAGTATAGAACCATACAGAGGGTGACATACGCTAAAAGTAAAGTAGCATAGTCATTTTGATTGGCAAAAAAGGTGATTGGAATCCGAGTCCAAGGTTGGGAATCAAAAGTTCCATATTTATCCAATTTGGTCATATCTGCAAATACATAGATATTACCGATAATTTCGATATAGCCCCAAAATACTAAGGCAGTCATCATCCCCCACATGGCTTGAGCCAGACGAAACCACTGTCTTTTAGTACCCACCCAAAAATAAATAGCCACAATTGATGCCATGCCAACCGTCATTAAAAATGAAACTTGCAGCCAATCTTTAAAATTTTCAGCCCAAAGACCTGTTGTTAAAGCAATTAACCACCAAGCTAAAAAACAAAAAAGCATACGTGTTGAAGCAGAGGGTAACACCAATAAAAGCTTTCGATCTTTTTGTAAAATTTGCCAAGCAAGAATCAGAACAGAAAAAAGAGCAAGAATTCGGTAAAGGGTAATTTGAGCAATTGGCGTTTCAACGGCTAAAATTTGCGAACCTAAAAAAACACTCGTAACTAAAAGTAAACAATATAGAAACATGGGCCACTCCTTTCTTACTCTTTCTTTTCGAACAATTAATTAAAATCCCATTTCTCAGGATTACGCCAGATTTGATAACCATCTTGGATGGTCGAAAACTGAATAATGAGACAGACCAAAGCTAAGCCAAATGTTACAGACAAACGATAAGCATAATCACTAGTGTTAATGAAGGCAGCAATAAACATTAAACAAATGGACATGAGATGTTTACTTTGTTTGAAATAAAAGCCTGTCCGACTTGAAAAATAAGTTCTAGCTAGATAAAACATGATGTAGGCTCCGGATGACGCGGTGGCTGCTCCTAAAGCTCCCCATCTTGGAGTGAGCCAGAGATTAATAAAAAAACTAGGAATCAAAGCCAATAAAGAAACCAATGTATTAAAATAGGTCTTGCGTGAAAAAACAATTCCCAGTGTCGTTGTTTCAGAAAGTGTATACATAATATGAGGAAAACAGAGCAAGCCAAGAATATACTGAACAGAACGATAGTCCTCGCCTAAAATCATCATAATCAAGGGGCGAAATACAAGAATCCCAAAAAAGATACCCGTTAAAACAAAAAGAACAGCGTCTGAAATAAATTTATAATGCTTCATTGACTTGCCTTCATCATGCCATCGATAGGCAGTAGGAACCCAAAAGGTTGCAAATGCTGTCTTTAAAATACCAATCATATTGACAATCGCGATGCCCGCAGCATAAAACCCTAATTCTTTTTTGGTAGAAAAAGACCGAAGCATTAAGCTATCAATTGTATTGAGCACCGAATTAAGAGACATTGCAATCATAAGCGGAAAACCAAAAGATAATAATTTTTTTATAAGGTCATAGTCAACAACAAAATCATTCCACGATAACAAATCTCTATAACGTAAGAAAAGAAAACTATCCCCTATAAGTTGACCAAAAATCATTCCAAAAACCACTACACGAAAATCGCGAATGCCCAAAGCAATTATAGACAAGGAAACTGCAAAAATTAAACTCTTTAATAAAATGGTAAAGCCAGAATATTCTTTTGCTTTTTCTTGCATACGAATAGAAATGAGTACGAAGCGTTCAATAATCATTGAAATAAGTAAAATTGTACTCCAAATCACAATATAGCCTGCGTTAGGATCACTAAACAACCAATTCGCAATGGTCTGATTAAAAACAAGCATAACAAATGATAGAAGGATTCCCATCCCGATCGGGATAATAATTGCTTGTTGAAAAAGATGTTTTTTAGATGCAGCTTGATGAAATTCACGAGAAAAAGCCTGATCGAGACCAATATAAAGAAAATTAGGAATGTTTAAGATTAAGTTTCGATACAATCCTGAAACCCCATATTGGTCTGCTACTAACAACTGAGTCAAAATGCGGATTTGAATCAGTGAAATTAATGCACCAATAATCGGTCCTAAGGAAAACCCTGTTAATCTTTTCATAAAATGTTTCATATATTACCTCGAATCTATCCGAAAATGGCTCACTTGATGATCTAACACCTGGCGATACAGCTTGGCTGCAGCTTCATTAGTAAGGGACTTAGCTTGTATACTTCTAAATCGTTCTTCATCAGTGGGAATTTTAGTTGAACTTTGATGATAAAATTCAATCAGCCTTTGATACCATTCTTTAGGTTCACAATTTAAAGATAAAAATTGAATCAACCCCAAGCCCAAGTCTACTTCTTGACTTATTTGATCGCTGGCAAGCACGGGAATGCCTACCGCTTGAGCTTCAATGGCTACCGTGCCAAAACCTTCAGAAAAAGAGGGCATAATTAATAAATCGATACCGGCTAATAAATTAGCAACCGGACTAATTCTGCCAGCAAAGAAAACTTGGGCATCAATTTCTTTTTTTTCTACCTCTTTTTCTAAAAAATCCCGATCTTCCCCCTCACCAGCAATCACTAAACGCAAGGGATGATGCTGCTTTTTACTATAAGCTACGACTTCTAAGGTCAAAGGATGATTTTTAATTGCCGTTAAACGCCCCACTTGTCCAATTATTAGACTTTGTTTACTTTTCTTAGTGAATTTGCTTAGCCAATATTTACGACTTGTTCGCTTCTTTTCAAAATCGATAAAGAAATCATTGGGCTCTATGCTATTTGGAATAACCACAGAGGATTCTCCAACTTTCAAAGCAAACAATTCTTCTATTGAAAGTTGAGAACATCCAATCGGTAAACGAGACAATCTTCTATTGACTTGCGCATCAAAAACTTGCATCAATTTATTTTTTAAAGCTGGATTTTTGTCATAACGGTAATGCCCATGAATATAGAAATCAAAGGGCGTATCCTTTTGGAATTGATGGGCTAAATAATAATAAATGACTGAACGGTAACCTGCAATATGACTATAAACTACTTGGTAGGCATTCTCTTGAAAAGCTTTAGCAAAACTATTCTTAAAGGATTGCCAAGAAGTTTTTTTGGGGTTATTCAGAAAATAAATCTGACCACCCGTCTCTTCAATCGTCTGTTTAAAATAGTCAGGCACTTGACTGTAGGTAGCTACATCAAAAACCATCTCTTGATTGCTAGCTTCTTTAGCTAAATTGTGAATAAATGTAGAAATGCCTCCTCCAAAAGATGACATTAGATGTAGGATTCTAATTTTTTGCAAAAGCTTCCTCCTTATACGACTTTCTACTGATTTAAATTTAGGGATTCTAGTAATCTTTCTCTTTCACTTCTTGTTTGTGTGCTAGATAGGTCAAATGTTTCAGTTTTTTGACCCTTTTGAAGATTATAGTAGAGAGTAAATTTTAAAAAATGGTTAAAACCAATGTTACTTTTTACCAGGTAATCCGTTTGATTTAATTCTTTGGCTAGTTTTAAAAAGTGATGATAATCCATTAAATTGTCAGCCATAATTTGACTTGTCTTTTGTTCTTGCCGATCATCATTGTTAATATTTTTGAATAATACTCCATTAGAGTTCTTTTTAGCAACTTCTTCTAACCTATCAAGATCTAAGACAATTAAAAAATCAATGGGCAAATTATATGATTGAGTCAATTGTTCAACTAAAGCTAACTCTCCTTGCTTTAAACCATATTCTCTGATTGTTTTTGACATTTTAGTATCTGATATAAATAAATCTAATTGTGGATCGATGTTGACTTGGACTATCTTTTCTTGATTAAAATCCCATAAATAATAAGTTAATTCTTTAATTCTTTTCTCCCCAATTCGGCCTACTTGACTGTAATCATAGCTCAAAACTAAGAGCTCGATGCCATCTTTTGCTAAGTCTTCAAAAGACCTATCTTTTTTTTCTAGTAATTCTTGTCCAATAGTATAGTATTGCCATTCAGAAGGATTATGGACAAAGGTGCCTTGGAAAGAATTTTTCAAATCATCCAGATAGCCAAAAAAGAGAAAAGTAGAAAAAACTAAAAGAATCATTACAAGAAAAAAGACCAAAAGTCTTTTTGAAAAAAAAGGACGTTTGTCTGATTTCTGTTCTGGAAACATATGCTTCCTCCGTTCAATTTATCATTAAAATCCTTCAGGATTTTTTTTCTGCCAATTCCATGAATCTAAACACATGGCATATAAGTTTTTTTGAGCCTTCCAATTCAACTCTTGATTAGCCCTTTCAGGATTGGCATAGGCAATCGCGATATCCCCTGGCCGACGATCCACGATTTGATAAGGTATTTGGACTTGATTGGCTTTTTCAAATGCCCTAATTAAATCTAGGACAGAATAACCTTGACCGGTCCCCAGATTAAATATTGCGACACCTTTATTTTTTAGATTGTGGCTAATCGCTTTTTGATGACCTTGTGCAAGATCTACTACATGAATATAATCACGCACACCTGTTCCATCGTGTGTTGGATAATCATTACCAAACACTTGCAATTCACGGCGCTTACCGATTGCTACTTGAGTAATATATGGCATTAAATTATTAGGAATTCCCTGAGGATCTTCACCAATCAAGCCAGAATGATGTGCTCCAATAGGATTAAAATAACGTAATAAAGTCACCGACCACTCAGAATCAGAATACGATAAGTCTTGCAATATTTTTTCTAAGACTAATTTTGTATAACCATAGGGATTACTAGCCTCACCCGTCGGCATTGATTCATCAAATGGCGCTTTATGTGCCTCACCATAAACAGTTGCTGAAGATGAGAAAATAATATTTTTGACTTGGTTTTCCTGCATGACTTCGAGCAAGGTAATTGTACCACTAAGATTATTATGATAATACTTTAAAGGTTTTTCAACAGATTCACCAACAGCCTTATAGCCAGCAAAATGAATGACTAAATCAACAGGATGATTTTTAAAAATTTGAGCCATTGCCTGTTTATCTTCAATGTTAGTTTGATAAAAAGTAACGTTTTTACCAGTAATTGTATGAATACGATTTAAAACCTCTGGTTTTGAATTTGAAAAATTATCGACAACGATTACTTCTTGATCATTGTTTAATAGTTCAATAACTGTATGACTGCCGATATATCCAGTTCCACCTGTAACTAAGATTGACATATATAGCCTCCATCCTTAGCTTATTTATATTCTGATTAATTATAGCATAACAAATCTAGCTAGATTCATTCTTCATAATTTCTTCCTAAATTTACTCCTACTTCTTAACCTAATAGGAATTGAGGTCCACAATTGCTATGAAGTTTGATATAATAACACAAGGTTTAAAACAACTTAACCTTAAGGGGGAATATAATGGCAGAGGCATTAATCATTTTTGCAAGTCTTACTGGAAATACCGAAGAAATGGCTGATATTATTGCTGAGCGTCTTGAAGCTCACGGTATCACTACTGATGTGGTTGAAGTCATGCAAGCAGATGCAGAAGACTTTTTAGAATATGATGCTGTATTAATCGGTTCTTATACTTACGGAGTCGATGGAGTACTACCAGACGAAATGCTAGATTTTTACGATGATTTGGGTGAATTAGATCTATCAGATAAAGTCTTTGGTGTTTTTGGTTCAGGCGATACTTACTATGAAGTCTTTTGTGGTGCTGTCGATCACTTTGAAAAACAATTTTTAAAAGTAGGCGCTCAAGCTGGTGGCCCATCATGTAAAATTAACTTAAATGCCGAAGGTGAGGATATTGAACGTCTTCAAGCTTTAGCTGATGGTATTGCTGAAAAATTAAATCAATAAGGAAAGAGGTATACTATGACTTTAAAAAATTTTGATCAACTTCTTGAAAAATATGCAAACTTAATCGTCAATAAAGGAATTGCAGTTAGTAAAGAAGATTATATTTTAATTTTCGCTGATCTTGATCAAGCCCCATTAGTTCGCTTAGTGACTGAAGCTGCTTACAAAGCAGGTGCTAAGTTTGTTAAAGTAAATTGGGCAGACGATACATTAACTCGTCTTCATTTTACCCATCAATCTGAAGAAACACTGACCGATATTCCGCAATTTATAATTGATGAAGGCAATTACTTTGTAGAAAAGAGAGCTAAACGTATCTCACTACGTTCAAGTGATCCAAATGTTCTTAAAGGAATTGATCCTGCAAAAATAAACGCAGCAAACCGTGCTTCTTCTCAAGCTATGAAAGATGTACGTATTGCGACACAATCAAATCTTGTTTCATGGTTAGTTGTTGCAGGTGCAGGTAAAGAGTGGGCTGCTCTTGTTTTCCCTGAACTAAAAACTTCTGAAGAACAAGTAGACGCTTTATGGGATCAAATTTTTAAAACAACACGTATTTATGAAGAAGACCCAATTAAAGCTTGGGATGAACATGAAGAACGTCTTAGCGAAAAAGCACGCTTCCTTAATGAACAACAATTCGATCAGTTGCATTATACAGGACCTGGAACTGATTTCACTGTCGGCTTACCTAAAAACCATGTCTGGGAAAGTGCCGGATCACTTAATGAAAAAGGCGAAGTCTTTATTGCTAACATGCCTACAGAAGAAGTCTTTACAGCTCCAGATTCAAGACGTGCAGAGGGCTATATTTCTTCTTCTAAACCATTAGCTTATGGTGGAACTATAATTGATGAAATGAAATTCACTTTCAAAGACGGTAAAGTTACCGAAGTATCAGCCAAAGAAGGTGAAGAAACCTTACGTCAACTGGTAGAAGAAAATGAGGGTTCTGATTCCTTAGGTGAAGTAGCGCTTGTTCCGCATCAATCACCAATTTCTCAATCAGGCATTATCTTCTTCAATACTCTATTTGACGAAAATGCTTCTAACCACATCGCATTAGGACAAGCCTACGCTACTTCTGTAAAAAATGGTGCTAAAATGAGCCAAAAAGAGCTAGAGGAAGTGGGACTTAATCGCTCGAATGTTCACGTGGACTTTATGGTAGGAAATGCGGAAATGAATGTTGATGGAATCTCAGTAGATGGTACTGTTACCCCGATCTTCCGTAAAGGTGAATGGGCATTTTAATCACTTTAGAAGGAGGTGTTAAGGATGGTAACCCCTTCAAACTTTAACACAAATTTTGAAGAAGAAATAACCAAACACATTGAAGAAATAGATCGACGGGTAGACCGAACCGGTTGGCCGCTTCTAATCATCGGCATCATTATTTTCTTCTTACTTGTTTATCTGTCTGTAAAAGCTTTCTCTATTCCAACAACGAAAGAATATGAAGGCAGTCAAGCTGCCATGAATCAAAAAGTTGAAGATTTAGAAAATCGACTTTCTTCATTAGAAGCCCTAATCGAAGAAGGGCAAGAGTAGATAATATGGATATTTTACATATTAATTCCTATTTCTCAACTTCTGGTTTATTTAAACAAGTCTATGATCGTCAAGTAAAGCAGGGACATAAATTAAAAGTTTATGTCCCCATTTCGCATCAATTCCCTCAAGAAAGAGTAGCAGCTAGTGGAGATTACTTAAATCTATCTAGAAATCACGATCAATGGATGCGCTGGTTTTTTCCACTTAAACACCATAAGATTTGGCAAGATTTAAAAGAATCATACAGTTTAGATAGCTTTGATCTTACTCATGCACACTCACTCTTTTCAAATGGTTGGTTAGCTAGACAAGTTTATCTTAAATATCATGTCCCCTATATTGTTGCTGTACGCAATGCGGACCTACATACTTTTTTTGAAAAAATGCCATGGATGCGAAATGTGGGCTTAGATATTATGCGCGATGCCAAGCAGATTATCTTTATTTCACAAAATACTTACCAACAGGTTTTTAATCGCTTTATACCCACTAAAGAATTGGATAATCTTAAAGGTAAAAGCCAGGTCATTGCTAACGGCATTGATGATTATTGGCATAACAATCGCTTCAATGAAAAGAAATTTATTTGTCATCAGCCACTGCGTATTGTAACCGCTGGTAAAGTATCTTCTGGTAAACGTTTTGTTGAATTAGCTAAAATGATCGAACACTTTTCAAAAAAATACCAAGCAGCGGAGTTACATATTGCTGGTCCCAATTGGGATGCTAAAATTCTCAAGCAATTGCAAGCAATGGATCATATTACCTACCACGGCGCTTTAAACAAAGCTGAAATGGTCAGTTTATATCGTTCAATGGATCTTTTCGCCCTACTATCTTTCCCTGAAACCTTTGGATTAGTCTATCCAGAAGCAATGAGTCAAGGTTTGCCAGTAATCTATACTCAAAACGAAGGATTCGATTCATTTTTTAAAAATTACCATGTAGGCGTTTCTGTAGATCGATTTGATCAAACAGCTTTCGATCAAGCAATTCTTTATATTTTAAACCATTATGAACGTTTGTCTCAAGATGCTTTAGAAGCAATCAACCCCTTCAAATGGGATGAAATAATTAGCCGCTATGAAAAACTCTATCAATCAATTATTTCCTAAAGGCTTCAATCATAAAAACAAGGGGCTGGAACAAAAGGGCTGCTCAGCCCTGCCTCAAAATTTACAGCGAGCCCAGATTGGAAAGTTACTTTCCAATCTGGGCTCGCTACTTTGCGTATTGACGTAGATTATTGGCCATAAATATTCGCTCGACATCGGTCTTAGAAAAGCTATTGCGACCGTTGATGTGCTTGACAAGTGGTGTTTTTTTCTTTACGAGGAATAAAATCCTAGGCAGTTTTTCGGTGATGCTTTTTGAGACGACGGCCTGAAAAATTGCCTTTAGAACAAGCAAATAACAATACTTTAAGTAAGACACGAGGATGATAAACAGGTCGCCCATCGGCAAGTTCAAGTGGGCGAATATTTGCTTCTGGAATCTGTTCGTAGAGCTCGCTTAGTAATGGATCTTATCAAAGGCAAGCAAGTTTAATTCATAATACACTGTTGCTACATAGAAAGCCCCTCCTAAATAGTTTTGTGTTTCCTACTATTATAGTAGGAAACGTTTTCTATGTTTATATTGTTAAAGAAAAAGTCCGATTAACGATTGTACCGTTTACCGAACTTTCTTTAATTATTCAGGGCTTTTGTTCCAACCCCTTGTTTTTATTTTTAAACAATTAAATTATATTTCATTTTCCTGTTGAGTCAATAAAATAGGTCCGTCTGGTCCAATAGCTAATGAATGCTCGTACTGGGCACAGTATCCTCCGTCTCGGGTTCTGGCCGTCCAACCGTTGGCATCCATCTTCATTTTCCAATCTCCTGTGGTTACCATTGGTTCAATGGTAATTGTCATACCTTCTTTTAATCGAAGTCCCTTGCCTTTTATACCATAGTGAGGAACAGCTGGTTCTTCATGGATAGTAGGACCAATACCGTGACCAATAAAGTCGCGAACTACACCAAAGCCCTCTTTTTCCACATATGTTTGAATAGCATGTCCAATATCCCCTATACGATTCCCAGGTCTAGCTTGTTCAATCCCGCGATATAATGCTTCCTTGGTAACCTCCATTAATCGCTTATGCTCTGGACTAATTTTACCTACCGCATAACACCAACAAGAATCAGAGATAGCTCCATTAAAATCTACACAGAAGTCTACCTTTATTATATCACCAGCTTTTAAGCTACGATTAGATGGGAAACCGTGACATATCTCGTCATTAACACTGGTGCAAGTAGCAAATTTATAACCTTCGTAGCCGATTTGGGCAGCGACAGCTCCAGCTGCTTCAATTTTATTTTGAACAAATTGATCGATTTGTTTAGTAGTTAGCCCCGCTTTTATAAAATCCCGTAATGCTACATGAATATCAGAAAGGATTTTTCCTGATTCTTTCATGGCTTGAATTTCTCTTTCAGATTTAAGTGTGATCATTAATAGCCTTCTTTCTAATTTCATTATCGAATCTATTATAACGAATTACAGCTCTTTTTCCAGCCATTCGATTTCAATCCGAGCCGCTTCTTGCTGATTAGTAGCATTATAAATAGTTTGATAAGTTATTATTTTTTTAGCATCAGTTTGAGTCTCTAATTTGACATTAGCCTCTGTAAGAATTTTAACTTGATGCTCTCTAAGCAACTCTCGACCATACTTAATCGCTAAGTTTTTTATGTCATAATTATTTTGTAACCAAGAAGGAAGACTACCAATGGACCAATTTATATAAACAAGATTATTGACATGATGATTAAAATCAATATCTTGATTTGTTATAGCTTGGTCTTTTTCTTTCCAAAGAGTTATATCGTCAGGAAAATTAAGCTTTATTTTCTTAACCTCTTGTTGGTGGTCAATAAGTTGTAATTCTTCTAACTTTTTATGAGCAATACGGCCCATTTTCCTAGTTTTTAAATTAATCACCGCGAATTGCATCTGACATTCTAACAAAAGATGATCTTTAGACCTTATCTCGAACCACCGCTCTAATAAAAATCGGTTGGCCTGAATAATCTTAGTCTGAACTTCAATCGTATCACCATATTGAGGCAGTTGATTGATCATGCAGATGTTTTGCGTAATTACCCAACTTTCATCCTGCCCCAAAATAGAGTCAGTTTGATCAAATTGATTAACTTGATCATGCCTTGTGGAAGTTTCCAGAACAGCTTCTAATAGTTTAGTAAAATTATTACTTTTATTTTCTGGATCGATAAACCAATCAGTATTTATTTTAAATGTTTGAGTATAAGACGTCAGTTTTTCCACCATGTCATTTCCTCCCAAATAAGAATATCAGTAAATAAAGAAAAAAAGGCAGGTTCAATGAACCCGCCTAAGTGTTAAGCTAATCAACTTATCTTGTTTTCTTTAAGACAAAGGATACTACTGCAATCAGAATAATCGCTCCAATTAATGATGGGAAAATAGCAATGCCAGATACTACAGGGCCAAAATTAGAGAAGAATTGACCACCTATCCATGAACCGATGATACCAGCAATGATATTTCCAATAACTCCCCCAGGAATATCTTTACCTAGAACCATACCTGCTAACCATCCAATGATTCCTCCAACAATTAAAGTCATAATAAGTCCCATAATTATACCTTCTTTCTTTCATTTCTATATAAATTATATAACAAATTACTACATTTTGCGAATCCTTTGTTTTGTCCTTACCCTATTAAGCGTTTGATGAGCTGCTCTTTTATTGATTTACTAATTTACTAAGATGTGAGAGTTTTTGAGAACTAAGATGAATTGTTTCTTCATAATAATTTAACAGCATGCTGGTGGCGTTTTTCCATGAATATTTTTCAGCTTCTCGACGGGCTCTTAACCCCATTTTCTTAAGCTTTAAAGGATTATCTAAAATCTTTAAAGCTTCCATTAATGACTTTATATTCCCTGATTGATAAATCATTCCTGTTTGGTTGGGAGTAATTTGTTCTAGGGTAGGACCATTTTCAGCAGCGATTACCGGAACTCCTGAAGCCATCGATTCTGAAATAACTAAGCCAAAAGTTTCTGAAACAGATGGGAATATAAAGGCGTCTCCTGTTGCATATGCCTTAGACAAGTCTTCTCCAGTTAAAAAGCCAGTGAAGGTCGTTTTTGTGCCTGTAAATAATTCTTCTAAATATTGGCGCTCTGGACCATCCCCAACAATTGCTAAACAGATATCCTCTCGGTAAGAAAGGATTGGTAATAAATGATCTAAATCTTTTTCAGCAGCAAGTCGTCCAACATAGACTAGTAGTTTTTGATTATCTAATCCAAAAGTCCATTTGTTATATAAATTCTGATCAAAAAACTTAGGATGCCTCTTTTTAAGGTCAATACCACGCGGCATAACTCCTTCAGCAGCTATCCCCTGTTGGATTAATTCTACTTTTAAACTTTCTGAAACAGTAACATTTAAATCAGCGTCATTATGCCAAAAGCGAATATAATCCCATAGAATTGGTTTCAAGAGCGGTAAATTATAGGAATCAAGATAATCAGGCAAGTGTGTATGGTAGGAAGCTAATAAAGGAATTCCCAATTGCTTAGCATATTTAACAGCAGAAGTTACCATGAAAAACGGATTGACTGCATGAATAATATCAGGTTTAAAATTTTGAATAATTGTTTTCATTTTGCGAGAAGGTAAACCCCAAGGACGTGATTTGTATAAAGGAAAGTTAAAAGAATCCATCGGTATCACTTCTACACCCTTATACTCAGTAATTCCTAAATCAGGTGATACGACAATTATTTCATGACCCAAGTCCTTCATAGCAATTGTCATATGAGCAAGGCGTGTACAGATACCATCTGTAGCAGGTACAAATGTTTCTGTTGCTATTAAAATTCTCATTTCACTTCTCCTTTACCTTAATGTCCTATCTTAATAATTATTATAACGCAATGATAAAAAGATACTGTAAATTTATTGTAAAATTTAGGTAAAGCTTTTATTTTTCCCTTTTGCGCGGTTTCCCAATGTTTTTAGTATTACGCTTACGATTTTTCTTTTTAGCTTTGACTGCTGTTTTTGGTTTTTTTGGATGTGATTTACTCTTAGTTATTCGTTTACTAGACCGTTTTATTTCTTCCTCCTCAGGCCATTCATTTAATAATTTACGATCATAAAGCACTCTTTCTTCTAAGTGAATACTACTGTCATCAAGCATATTTTTTAGGTCTATAGCTTCTTGTTGATTGACCAGTGAAATAGCACATCCCTCATTCCCCATGCGTCCAGTTCTTCCTGAACGATGATAATAAGTACGCACATCTCGTGCTGGATGATAATGAATAACATAAGGTATTCCTTCTATATCAAGTCCTCTAGAAGCTAAATCCGTCGTTAATAAATAGATTGTTTTTTGCTGTCTAAACTGTTCTAAGGCCATTTGTCTTTCTCGATTGGTTAATTGACTATGAAGTACAGATATGGATAAATTTTCAAAAATCATTTTTGCAGCAGCTCTTTCTAACTCACTAATTTGATCAAAAAAGACAATCGCTTGCATGCTTTCAATTTGAGCCAAACGTTTTAACATATTTGTTTTTTGTCGATTGTTAACTTCTAGGTACAAATGTTCAGTTTGCATATTGGCTGAATGCATTGAAATTTCTAAACGATCATATTCATAATTTTTTGCTTGTAAATAATCAAGAAAATCTTTACTTTTAGTAGCTGAAAAATAATAGCGTTTAATATCTCTCATGAGGTGTTTCTCAATCATTTCAATGTCTGCTATTTGCTGCTCACCTTTTGAAAAAAGATAGTCTGCTTCATCATAGACAATCCATTTAACCGTGTGAACCTTCAGTTTAGATGTTTGCTTTAGTAACTCATTAAAACGTCCAGGAGTTGCCACAATAAGCTCCGGTTTATTTTTTAATTTTTCAATTTGTCTTTTGACATTAGCACCGCCAACAATACTCATAGAAGTCATTCCAAGTAATCGGCTCCATTCATCCACCACTAAAAAAATCTGCTGAGCTAATTCTTGAGTAGGGGCAAATATGATGGCTTGTAGATGTTGGTTTACTTCAATCTTTTCTAGGATAGGAAGCAAATAGGCCAGTGTTTTTCCCGTACCAGTTGGCGAAATAGCTACAACCGGCTCTTCATTTTTAAGGTAGGGATAGACTTGTTTTTGAATAGGTGTTGCCTCGGAAAAATGTTTTTCTTGCCAGTGTTTTTTTAATTGTGTATTTGATAATTCCTTCATACAATCTCCTTCTTCATGAAAGAACGGCTAAAAGTCATTGACTTCTAACCGTTCAAGGGTCTTATAATAGTTTAGCTGACTGACGTAATAACTCAAGAACTTGAACCACTTGCAAGGATAATTGTCTCCAGTTCTCATACAATATTTCTTGATGAATTGTTTTTTCTTCAAGGATCATATCTGAAAAGCTTAATAACTCATCAAACATTGGATTAGCTGGTAAATAATCTATGATTTGGGCCTTCTTACCCTCTGTGTTAACTAAACTCACCTTGGTTAAGCGTGAGATATCATTAATGATAAAAGTTTCTTGGCCAATATAAATTTCACTCGGCATCAAAGAATGAACAGTCTTGGACAAAAAGATTGAAACTTGTGTTTGAGCATACTTTAAAATGACTGTACCAAACAAATCAACTTGTCGTCCATCATCTATCGCATGATAGTAAACAGATTCAGGAAGACCAAATAAGTCGAGCGCTATGTATAAAGGATAGACACCTAAATCCATCAAGGAACCACCATGAAAATCAGCATTAAAAACATTCGGAACTTGCCAACCCTTTTCTTTGGATTCTAAGTAAGTTTCATAGCGAGAAGAGTATTGTCCCATATTAAAGTTAGCACCATATAAAGGACTGTCCAACTCTTTCATTTTATGTTTAATTAAAGGCTTCAAACGACTATAATTTCGACTATGATAGTGCATTGCCGCTTCAAATACATAAACTCCGACTTCGTCAGCGAGTGAATAGAGCTCATGCCATTGAGCCGAGGAGGTTACCATAGGTTTTTCAATAATTACATGCTTTTTTGCTTTTACAGCTTGGATAGCCTGCTGAAAATGAAAGGAGTTAGGACTAGCGATATAAATCACTTCGATTTTAGGATCATAGAGAATATTATTTAATTCATTGGTAAAATAATCGGCATCATGTTTTTGTGCAAGCTGTTTAGCCGAGTCAAGATAACGTGAATAAACCGCTGTGAGATGGTAACGCTGTGTTAACCGAGCCGCATTCATCATTTGCTCAGTAATCCATGAGCTACCGATCGTCGCATAGTTCAACATGACAAACGCTCCTTTAGGATCACCATTATTTTCTTAAAGTTTCTTCATCGACTTGGTCGAGGTAGGCCTCTATACTTGCTAAAGTATCCGCAAGATTGCCAGGTTCAAATGGTGACTTCAAGTTCCCTGTTGCAATAATTTCTGTGAAAGTCTGAGTTCCCCCAACCTTACAAATATTCAAATAATCTTCCCAAGCTTTTGGATCATGATCTACTTGGCTACGTTTCCAGAATTGGAAAGCACATACTTGAGCCAAAGTATAATCAATATAATAGAAAGGCATAGTGAAGATGTGCAATTGTTTGAACCACCAGCCTCCATTTTCATAGAACTCATTGCCTTGGTAATCAATCCAAGGGTTGTAAATTTTTTCTAATTTTCTCCAAGTTTGACGACGTTCTTCTGGTGTCATGTTTGGATTTTCATATACTTCATGTTGGAAGTGGTCCACACAAACACCATAAGGAATAAATTGAACAGCTCCAGCTAAATGTTGATACTTAAACTTCTCAATGCTATCACCAAAGAAGTTTTTCATCCATGGCCAAGTTAAAAATTCCATTGACATTGAATGAATCTCACAAGACTCTAAAGTTGGCCATACAGCTTCAGGGGTTTGAATCCATCTTGAATTATAAACTTGGAAGGCATGGCCTGCCTCGTGAGTCAATACTTCAACGTCGTGTGATGTACCATTAAAGTTGGCAAAAATATAAGGCGTCTTGTAATTTGGTAGATACGTACAATAACCACCTGTATCTTTACCTGGTTTAGACTCTAAATCTAAAACATCGTATTCAATTAATAAGTCAATGAACTCACCTGTTTCTGGTGATAATTCATGGTACATTTCAACACCTTTAGCAACAATCTCTTCTGGACTTCCTTCAGGTTTGGCATTGCCTGTAGGGAAAGTTAGACCTAAGTCATAAAAGGCTAGCTTATCCAAACCTAGACGTTCACGCTGACGTTCAAATAGTTTCTCAGCTAAAGGTACGACATGTTTTTGCACTTCTTTGCGATAGACTTCAACGTCCTTACGGTCATAGTCTAAACGTGCCATACGCGCATAACCCACTTCAACAAAATCTTTAAAACCTAGCTTTGTTGCAATTTCGTGACGCGTTTTAACTAATTGATCATAAATACGATCAAACTCATCTTGGCGTTCTAAATACCAATCAGTAATTAACTCAGAAGTTTCTTTACGTACTTTTCGATCAGCATCTTGAGTAAAGGCGCCAATACTTGATAAGTTATAAATTTCACCTTTATACTCAATTTCAGCAGAAGCTTTTAACTTACCATACTCTGATACCAAACGATTTTCCTTTTGTAATAGCGGTATAATTTCTGGAGAAAAGATTTTCAAATGATTTTCTGCTAACTTAAAGAAAGTGTGAGGTAGTTCTTCTTCTAATTCTTTACGATAAGGTGAGCCAAGTGTAGCTCGATAATAGTCACTTTCCCACTCACTAATAAGGGGTGAGTTTTCATCCCAGAAATCCGTTTCATCTGAATAGAATTGATCACGGGTATCCACTGAATGACGAATTGAAGTTAATGTTGAATTCGTTTCAATATCTCTTTGAATGTCTTGAATGGCCTTAACCGCTGCAAGTGCATCCTCAGCCGATTCAGCTTTTTTGATTCCCTCAATTTGCTGTTGGAATGACTGTTTTAAAAGAGACATATCTGGTCTTTTATATTCGAATTCATTGAATTTCATGCTTCCACATCCTTTTTTATTTATTATTTTTATTATAACACAGCGTGAATATGCTGAAAACGATTTAAAAATAAACTTTTTTGACTGCTTTTGCTATACTATATCTAAGTGAATTTAAGGAGCATCCAAATGACTAAGAAATTTCAATATAAAGGGATCGTCATTTATCAAAAATTAATTAAGGCCAGTGATCCGACATTGGTCTTATTTAAATTGAAACTAATCAAGCATCCATTAAATCCTATTGACTTAATAAACCAAGAATTTACTGCTTTGATTGCCCGTAAAGCTTTAACTTTTATGTATGAGGTTATGGTGGGAGATCAGATTCTTATATACGGACACTTTAACAATAAAAAGCAATTTATTACTGAAAAATATCTTATTGAAAAAAGAGTCCCCCGCTCATATGAAAAAGTAATCCAACAACTCCCTAATCAAAAAAAACTCTAGAAAGGAGACCCATCCTTGCCTAAAGAAAGCCCTGAAGAAATACGACATAATATTGAACAAAGACTCCCTTTATTACCTGAATTGCCCGGATGCTACTTAATGAAAGATGCTAATGATAAAATTATTTATGTGGGTAAAGCTAAAAACTTAAAAAACCGCGTGCGATCTTATTTCAGAGGAGCCCATGATAGTAAAACAGCAAAACTGGTTTCTGAGATTCATCATTTTGAAACAATTGTTACCAATTCTAACAAAGAAGCTTTGATCCTTGAAATTAATTTGATTCAACAATACAAGCCGCAATACAATATAAAACTTAAAGATGGCAGTATGTATCCTTATTTAAAAATAACTAATGAAAAGGACCCTCAATTAATTATTACCAATCGAGTTCTTAAGGATGGCGGACATTATTTTGGACCTTTTCCAAACGTACAAGCCGCTACAGCCACTCAACAATTATTACATAAAATTTATCCTCTAAGACGTTGTGGTAAAAATGAAAAGCGCGCTTGCTTTTACTACCATTTGGGACAGTGTATTGGTTGTTGTGATCATCCCGTTTCAAAAGAAACCTACCAAAAGCAAATTAATCGGATTAAACGTTTCTTTAATGGTGAAGTCGGTCCAATTAAAAACGACTTGAAGCGCAAGATGTCTGAAGCAGCTGATAAGCTAGAATTTGAACAAGCTGCTGATTTACGCGATCAGATTGAATATATTGAGACAACCGTTGAAAGACAAGCTATTATGAGTCAAGATTATGATAATATGGATGTCTTTAATTTCTATTATGATAGGGGATGGATATCTATACAAACCTTTATGTTAAGACAGGGTTCTATTCTTAAACGTAAAGCTGCTCTTTTTCCTAGTTATGGTGAAAAAGAACCAGATCATGAACTAACAACTTATATTGCTCGCTTCTATAAAGAGCAATATAATGTTATTCCAAAAGCTATCTTAGTCCCTGCTTCTGTTGATCAAGAGGTTTTAGAAGAAGTCTTTGAAATTCCTGTTCAAACACCTCTTAGAGGAAAGAAAAAGGCAATGCTCGATTTGTGTGAAAAAAATGCTAAATTAGCTTTAGATGAGAAATTCCGCTTAATTGAAGCTAGCACACGTAAAACGCTGGGCGCCATCGAAGAGTTAGCAGAGGCCCTTCAAATTGAACAGGCTAATCATATTGAAGCATTTGACCACTCACATATCCAAGGTGTTCATACGGTCTCGGGGATGGTTGTTTATCAAGAGGGTAAACCAGATCGCAAAAATTACCGTAAATTTAAGATTAAGAGTGGAGATGGAGCCAATGAATTTGCTCATTCTCAAGAAGTAATCAGGCGTCGTTACACTCGCTTGCTCAAAGAAAATAAACCATTACCTGATTTAATTTTGATGGATGGAGGGATTATACAAGTAAGAGCCGCTAGAGATGTCTTGGAAAATGAGTTAGGATTAGCTATCCCCGTAGTCGGTATGGTTAAAAATGATAAACACAAGACGGCCTCCTTACTGGAAGGTTACACTGAAAAGATAGTCGACCTTGATCCGCGTTCCCAAGCCTTCCACTTTATTCAAAGAGTGCAAGAAGAAGTTCATCGGTATGCAATATCTTATCACCGAAAAGTACGTGCTAAGAGTCAGGTGGCTTCTATTTTAGATACTATACCAGGAGTTGGCCCGGCTACACGCTCTAAACTTTTAAAACACTTTAAATCATTACAAAAAATTAAAGAATCTGATGTAGACACTCTGCGTAGATTGGGCATTTCCCGTCCGACCTCAAAACGAATTCTCGAATTTCTTAATGATTCTAATAACTGATAAGAAAAACCTTGCATAATTGGCACTGACCCCGAATAGTGAGACAAACATAAAAACACCTCCGTTGAATTCGTGTGAAATGAATTTAATGGAGGTGTTTGATTAGGGTTAATCACCTAGCTTATTCTGCAGAAACAAAATGGAAATGTATTGAATTGAAAAATGAAAGCCGGACTAATAAACAAATAATGAATGAATTAAACATTAAGAACACATCTCAAGTAAAAACTTGCTGGCGTTGGGATCGTTAAGGTCAAACCTAGCGCTTCAATCAAGCTGGAGGTAAAGAATAGACTTATGGCAAAGGATTAGAAGAACTTAGCGAGATAGATCCACTCAAAATCAAATTAAAACGTCATCAAGCAGCGATGGATGTCCTAAAAAACACAAAGAGTTGAAGAGGAGTGGGTACCAAAAGTGGTCGTCGAAACGGTTGAAAGTTTAAAACCGCATGATTCGGTGAGTTTAATCCTCTCCTGCTTAGGGATCCGCTCGATCTACTTATTATCGTTGGAAAGTTCGTATAAATGCTAACCTAGAAAATGAAGGGAAAATTAAAATTGGACAATTATGTAAGAAACAGCCTTTCACCTATGGTTACCGTAAAATCACCCATTTAATCAACTTATAAACAGAAAAAACTGTTAATCATAAGCGAGTTCAACAAAAATTAGGCTAGGTGTCACCGGTTCAATACCGACAACAAACAGCCTAACAAAGGTGTTCTTTATTCTGTCCCATTTATGGGGTGCAGTGCCAAATCATGCAAGGTTTTTATAATTATTCTTAAGAAATAGAAAGCATTATATTAGCCATTTGTATTTAAAATACTTTCGTCAGTCTCTAAAGTCATTTCTTCAGGTTCACGTAAGAAGGTAAAGCCTTCACCATCCACTTGTTGAACATCGTTAACCGCAATAAATGCTTTAGGGTCAATATTATGAACAATCTTTTTAACCGCCATTAGCTGACGATTGGAAACCACCACATATAATATTTGTCGTTGAGCCTTTGAGTAGAAGCCATAACCAGAGAAGATAGTAACCCCGCGCTTAACTTTATCCATAATTTCATTACCAATTTCTTCATGTTTTTCTGAAATAACAAACAGTGCATTTTTAGGATTGTAACCTGTAACCCAGAAGTTTAAGATTCGGCTATACAGGAGAATCCCAACAATGGAAATAGCGCCTTTTTCTAGACCAATCGCAAAAAATAATAAGGAAATAATCACTCCATCAAATATTAGTAAAGCATTTGAAACGCTAATTCCAACATACTTATTCAAAATTAAAGCAAGAATATCTGTACCTCCGGTTGATCCACCGCCACGAATGACAATTCCCAATCCTGTTCCCATAATTACCCCTGATACTAAAGGAGCAACTAATTGGTTATCTGGAATGAAAGGGGTAGGCTGAACGACTTTTAAAAAAAACGAAAGTGCAGCAATTGATAAGAGCGTATAAACAATCGTCATTTTACTCAATAACTTCCAACCAATAATCAGAATAATCACGTTTAAAACGAAGGCGGTCTTAGGAATATCAAAGTTTAGAGTATAGTGAAGAAAGAGGGTAAAACCAGTAACTCCGCCATCTCCCAACTCGTTCGGTAAAGATACTAAGTTGATAGCTAATGCGACTAAGAATGTTCCGACGATTGTCATTAATAATGACGATATGATATTTTTCATTTTTACACTTCCTATCTTCTTTTATAAATGGCTTTTCTTATAATTGTTTGAATCCAGTAAAAACGACACAAATGTCGGTTTTCACTTGTCTCGTTTATGATTCCTTATAGCTACATTGTTTGCAATTTTTCAAGGATTAACTCATTAACGACTTGGGGGTTTGCTTGACCTTTAGTTTTTTTCATAACTTGTCCTACAAAAAATCCAACAGCTCGATCTTTTCCATTCTTATAGTCTTCAACGGATTGTGGATTATTTTCAATAATATCTTCAATCAAAGGTTTCAATTGGGCTGGATCTGAAAGTTGAGCCATTCCTTGAGCTTCAACAATTTCTTTAGCGTTGCCCCCTTCTTGAGCTAATATTTTGAAGAGTTTTTTGGCAATTTTGGAAGAAATTGTTCCTTTATCAATTAGTTGGATCATTTCTGCTAAATTCTTAGGAGTTAAACCTGTTTGAGAAAGCTCAAGCTGTTGTGCATTTAGATAAGCAGATACTTCTCCCATTAACCAGTTGGAAGCTTGCTTTGCATCTGCTCCTTCTTGAATAGTTTCTTCAAAGAAATCTGACATTTCCTTTTGAAGGGTTAAGACCATGGCATCGTATTCCGGAAGCTGATAATTCTCAACATACTTTTTACGACGCACTTCTGGCATTTCTGGCATCGTTTGCTGGACTTGATCAATCCATTCTTGTGAAATAGTTACCGGTGGTAGATCTGGTTCAGGGAAGTAGCGGTAATCTGCCGCCCCCTCTTTAGTACGCATTAGAATCGTTTGTCCTGTTTTCTCGTCATAACGACGTGTTTCTTGATAAATGATACCACCAGATCTTAAAATATTTTCCTGACGTTTTTCTTCAAACTCTAAACCTTTGCGAACATAATTAAAGGAATTTAAGTTCTTGATTTCAGTTTTTGTCCCGAAAGCTTCTTGGCCAAAAGGTCGAATTGAAATATTACCATCGCAGCGTAAAGAGCCCTCTTCCATTTTCACATCCGAAACGCCTGTATACATTATTCTCTCCCGTAAGGCTTCTAGAAAGGCGTGGGCCTCTTTAGGGGAACGAATATCTGCTTCGGTAACAATTTCAATTAATGGCGTACCTTGGCGATTTAAATCAACATATGAATAGCCGTCCACTCCGTGTGTGTTTTTTCCTGCATCTTCTTCCAAATGAACACGTTCAATACGTATCCGACGTTTTTTTCCTTCTACTTCAATATCCAGGTATCCATTAGACCCGACCGGTTGATCAAATTGAGAAATTTGGTAGGCAGATGGATTATCCGGGTAAAAATAATTTTTACGATCAAACTTCATCTGCTTAGCTACCTGGCAATTTAAAGCTAGAGAAGCTTTCATTCCGTATTCTATCGCTTGGCGATTCATAGTCGGTAACGCTCCCGGATAGCCCCAATCTTTCTCATTGGTATTGGCGTTGGGATCCACACCGAAGCCAACAGGTGAGGAAGAAAAGATTTTAGATTGGGTTTTTAATTCCACATGGACTTCAAGTCCGATTACTGTTTCAAAATTCATCTAGATCCTCCTATAGTTTAGGTGCTTGCTTAACAAAGTCGTGACCTTGCTCAAAATCATAAGCCATTTGGTAAAGTAAGGCTTCGCTATCCACTGGGCCTGTGAGTGCCATTCCAATAGGCAAGCCCTTGCTATCAAAGCCGGCAGGTACAGATAGGCTGGGTATTCCAGCCAAATTAACCGGGATTGTCAACAAATCTGCCACATACATTTTGAGCGGATCTGAAATGCGTTCACCAATTTTGTAAGCTGTCGAATTAGTGACCGGTCCCATAATAAGATCGAATTGATCAAATACTTCTTTAAAGTCTTGAATAATTAATGAGCGCACTTGCGCTGCCTTCTTGAAGAATTTATCATAGGCGCCTGAGCTTAAAGAATAAGTCCCTACCATTAATCGTCGCTTGACTTCAGGACCAAAGCCTTCAGAGCGAGATTTTAAGTAGATTTCTTCTAAATTTTCAGCTGCTTTTGAACGATAACCGTAGCGAATACCGTCATAACGCTGTAAATTAGATGAAGCTTCCGCAGAAGCTAGTATGTAATAAACATTAATCCCGTACTCAGAGTGAGGAAGAGAAACTTCTTCAACGATTGCTCCTTTACTTGTAAAATAATCAGCTGCTTTTTCCATTGCTTGACGAACATCCGCATCAATGACCTCTGATTGATATTCTTTAGGAAAAGCAATTCGCTTGCCTTCAATGGATTGACCAATCAAACTGCTAAAATCTAATTTTTCGTCGGCTAAACTGGTCGCATCATTTGGATCATGCCCCGCAATCACTTGTAAAAGTAAAGCGTTATCTTCAACTGTTAAAGTCATCGGTCCGACTTGATCAAGACTAGAAGCAAAAGCGATCACTCCATGACGAGAAACACGACCATAAGTTGGCTTCATTCCAACAATACCTGTATAAGAGGCAGGTTGACGAATCGAACCACCGGTATCGGTTCCTAAAGCTGCTGGCACCTGTCTAGCGCTTACGGCTGCTGACGACCCCCCCGAAGAGCCTCCTGGTACTCTTTCAAGATCCCAAGGATTTTTACTTGTTTTAAAATAGGAATTTTCAGTAGATCCTCCCATAGCGAACTCATCTAGGTTAACCTTACCCACTATAATGGCTCCTGCCTTTTTTAATTGTTTTATAACAAAGGCATCATAAGTTGGCACAAAATCTTCAAGCATTTTACTGGCTGCAGTTGTTTTAAAATCAGCTGTTAAAATATTATCTTTGATTGCTATAGGAATGCCTTTTAATAATTTTGAATCATTATTCGAATAGCCTTCTTCATCTGCAGCTTTAGCCACTTCAAAAGCCGGCTCTTTAAAATCTTCATAATTTAAAAAGGATTGAACAGCACTCTCCAAAGTCTCAATTTGCCGGTAGGTATGTTCAAGCAATTCGACAGCTGTAAATGTTCCTGATTCTAGCCCTTTTTTCATCTCAGTAATGGTTGTTGGGAATTTTTTCATCTTAATCTCCTTTTTCATCTTCGATAATCACTGGTACTTGAATATAGCCTTCATTTACTGTTGGGGCATTATCCAATAAGGCTCGATAAGACGGATTAGGGACTGCGATATCTTCACGATAAACATTCTTCAACTGGTTACCATGATAAGTCGGCTCGACACCTTCCGTGTTCACCTCTTGTAAATGCTCAACCATTTCAACAATCTCTTGGATATTTGGAGCAAATTGGTCCAGTTCTTCCTCACTAAAACTTAATTTGGCTAATTTTGCAACATGCTTAATTTCCTCGCGTGTAATCATTCTTTTCCCCCTCTTCTTATTGTCTAAATATATGTGATTGATACTCCGTTTCTCCTGCATTTCTACCTATATAAGCTTCTGTATCCGCATTAGAAACAATTTTAATCTCAATTGCTATGTTCTCAGGTAATGTTTTCTGCGCAGTGTCCAGCACATGCTGACTTAAAGCAGTAATTTCTGTTGTTTGATAAAACTGTGTGACTATTTCAATATCTAATGTTTTCAACTGATCGTCTGCATATAATACTTGACCGGAAATACCATTCAGATTGGGGAAAAACTCACGAATGCCTTTAGAAAAATTATCAAAATAAGCGTATTTTTCTGCTTCGACACCTGAATCAGTCATAGGTAGAGCAACTCGGTATTCATTAAGCTCTTTCCAATCAGAAACCGCATTTCCCTCACGTGAAATACCATCCAAGACAAAACTACCCCCTACAATTTCATCAGAAGGTGCCTGTCGGTATATACCCACTAGAATAGGAATAGATCTCAATTCTTCGGTTGCTCTTAAACGACCCACAATTATATTAGCATAAGCTCTTCCGCGCTCACGCATTTCTCCCATAGAGATTTCTTCTTCGTAAACAACCCCCTCTGGGTCGGTGTACTCATAACGCGAATTCATGGATAAGCCAAGAACAATACCTGCTAGCTTGTACCCTGTTTCAGTTTCAACCATAATATTTTTTTCTAAAATTTGCGATAAGTAAATAGGCGTAGATTGAACCTGAGTGACAACCTGATCTGGCCTACCGGCGTTCTCATCAATGATATTACCCTCTACATCAACCATAACCTCTTGACCATCTTCTAAAACCGAAGTTACTGTCGCTTCTTCAATAGTAGGGGATTGATTCTCAACAGTAGTATCAGTGTCAGAAGATGTTGTTTCACGATTAGCACCACCACTATCGACAGGGATAGCAGGGTTTAAGCCTGCTGGATTATTGTCTGCTTCTCTGCCTACCCAAGAAGTCAGTGTATCACCATCAATCAATTGGCCTTCTTGTAAAAAGTATTGATCGGTAGGAAACACCTCTCGTGACAAACGTAACAGACCATCTTCGAAAGCAAAGGCATTGCCCGTTGAAGATAATGTGTAGTCTGCACTAGCTGAGGGGCCGAGTTGATACTTACCATCTGTTATTACAGCTCGATAATTTTCATTAGCTAATTGGTTAGAAGTTGACCTGGCCATCACCTTCTCAGGTGTCAGTTCTGCTTCTTCTTTTTTTACCTCTAAATTATTTAAGCAACCTGACAATAAAGTAAGACAGGTTAGCAATGTGATACATTTCAATTTATTTTGCATCGTTAATTCCACTTTCTACTAATTTTTCTATAAATGTAGATTCATCTATGATTGTAACACCTAAATCCCGAGCTTTTATTAATTTACTGCCGGCTTCTGCCCCCGCAATCAATATATCTGTTTTCTTTGAGACTGAGCCGGTTACATTTGCTCCTAAATTTTGTAAAATTTGCTTTGCTTCATTACGAGTATAAGCATTCATACTACCAGTTAGAACAATAGTCTTTCCTTTAAATTCATTGGTCTGTTGAGTGCCAATCACGGTTGTTTGAAAATCGGTTTTGACACCTATTTTTTTTAAACGATCAATCAATTTTAATGAAGACTCTTGTTGAAAATAATGAACCAGTGATTGAGAGATGATTTCACCTATGCCCTCAATTTGACCGACTTGTTCTGCCTCGGCAATCATCACTGTTTCTATTGTACCAAATTCTTCGGCAATTAGGCGAGCAGCTTTTGCACCGACATGACGAATTCCCAAAGCAAATAGTAATCGATCTAATCCCCTATCCTTAGACTCATTAATCGCTTGGATCAAGTTGTTAGCTGACTTTTCTTTAATCTTATCAAGTTTTAAAAGGTCTTCTTGCTTGAGATAATAAAGATCAGCCGGATTTTCAATCAAATGATGGTCCAATAATTGCTCAACAATTTTTTCACCCAGACCATCAATATTCATGGCTAATCGGGAAACAAAATGAGTAATCTGAGCCAACCTTTGGGCGGGACAGTTAGGATTAACACATCTTAAAGCCACTTCATCTTTAATTTTCACTAGCTCTTCATGACATTGTGGACATTCGGTAGGAATAGCTACCGGTCGATCATCTCGCTTTCTTTTAGTTAGATCAACCTCTAATATTTCGGGAATAATATCTCCTGCCTTATGGATAACGACTTGATCACCTATATGTAAATCAAGTTTTTCAATAAGATCTACATTATGAAGACTTGCTCTTTGAACAGTAGTTCCTGCCAATTGAACAGCCTCCATAATAGCGGTAGGGGTAACTACTCCAGTTCTACCCACTGTCCAATCTACATTAAGTAAAGTTGTTTGAGCAACTTCTGCTGGAAACTTATAGGCAATTGCCCAACGGGGCGCTTTAATAGTATGCCCCAATTTTTCTTGATATTCAAAAGCATTGACTTTAATAACCACTCCATCAATCTCATAGGGTAATTGGTGCCTTTTTTGGCCAACCGTTTGGATAAACTCCCATACTTCATTAAAATTATGACATTCTTTTCTAAAAGAGTTCGTTCTTAAGCCAACAGCTTCCATCTCTTCTAGGAGTTCTCCTTGAGAAGTTGCCTCTATATCCGATTGACTAGAGCAATTATACATAAATATGTTTAGTTGCCTCTTTGCTGCCTTTGCGGGATCTTTCTGTCGCAATGCACCAGCTGCCGCATTGCGAGGATTAGCCAAGGGACTTTCCCCTGCCTCATCTCTTTGTTCATTTAATTTTAAAAAGACCTCTTTAGGCATATAAGCTTCTCCTCGAAATTCACCTGAAATGGGCTTTCTCAGTCGTAATGGTAAGGAATGGATTGTTCGTAGGTTTTGAGTAATATCTTCTCCCGTTTGACCATTACCTCGTGTAGCTCCTCGAACAAACAAACCATCTTCATAAGTTAAGGCAATGGCAAGACCATCGATTTTACACTCACAGATAAAAGAATGCTGAGACCCAACCACTTCTTCTACCTTTTTAATAAAAGCATGTATGTCTGCTTCATTAAAAGCATTACTTAAAGAGTACATGGTTTGAGCATGTTTAACCTTTTGAAAACCTTCTAACAGCTGGTCACCCACTCTCTGACTAGGTGAGTCCAAAGTGACCCACTCCGGATACTTAGCTTCAATCATGAGCAATTCTTGATACAGCTCATCATACTCTGCATCCGTAATTAATGACTGATCCAATACATAGTAAGAGTAAGCATAATTATTTAATTTTTCTTTTAAAGCATCTAAACGTTGTCTTTCTTTCTGCTGATTAGACATCAGGAGCCTCCTAATCTGATAACTTAGTAATTGGAGCAAATGCTGCCATTAACTGTTTAATTCCTTGCTCTGGAAAAGCTACTTTTAAAATTTGGTCGCTAGCTGACTTGTCAACTTTTACAATTGTCCCTTGACCCCAAGCTTTGTGGTCCACTTTGTCTCCCACTTGCCAGTTAATCATTTCTAGACCTTTGACATTTGAAGTTGCTTGGAAAGCTCGCTTCTTCTTAACGGGAGCCGAAGGGGGACTTAACTTAACTCTATTGGCTTGGTTTTTTCCTCGATTATTTGCAGTAAATCTTTTGACTCTTCCTGGAAGTCCAATATGCTCAAGTAAATCTTGTTCAATCTCATCTATAAATCGACTAACTAAATTTTGCTGATAACGTCCGTATAGTAGACGATTGGATGCTGCTGTTAAATATAATATTTCCTCAGCGCGTGTCATTCCTACATAGGCTAATCTTCTTTCTTCCTCTAAATCTTCTTCATTATCAAAAGAACGATAGGATGGGAAAATCCCTTCTTCCATTCCAACAATAAAGACAACCGGAAATTCTAAGCCCTTGGCTGCATGTAGAGTCATCAAAGTGATACCCATTTGTTCATCCTCTTCTTGGTTATCACTAACCAAAGACAATTCTGTAAGGAATTGAGTCAATAAAGCTGTTGATTGATTAGTATCGTCCTCACTTTCCACTGCTGACTCAAATAGATCCAAAGCAACATTTGAACCTGATATTTCTAAAATTGCTTGCGATTCGATAGTGCTTTGATCTTGATTTTGAAAATCAGGATCTTTTTCTAACAGTAAACTATGATCCTCTTGGTCAAAAAGTTTAGTTACTGAAGCAAATTCTTCTAAGTTTTCTAAGCGAGCTCGACTTTCAAGAGTGCCTTCTTCAATTAAAGCCTGAGTATAGTTTGAAAGCTGCCACACTTGCTCTACTAGTTCACTCATAGAGAGATATTTTGCTTGTTCTTGAAGATTTTTAACCATTTGAGCAAACGTTTGTAATTTCTTTTGTACTGCTTTAGATAGTTGAGACTGATCTAAATAATCGATCGCCATGAACCAGGGTAACTGAATCTGAGCAGCAAAATTTGATAACCGCTCGATAGTGGTATTTCCAATTCCACGTTTAGGAACATTCACAATTCGATTAAAGCTAAGGTTGTCAGCGGGGTTATTAATTAACCTTAAATAAGCCAAGGTGTCTTGGATTTCTTTACGAGCATAAAACTTCAAGCCCCCAATAATTTTATAAGGTAAATTGGCTTTTAACAGCTGGTCCTCTAAAGAGCGTGACTGAGCTTGAGTTCGATAAAGAATAGCAAAATCATCATTTTTTAAATTAAAACGATCTTTAAGCTCAATAATTTCTTGAATAACAAAAAGCGCTTCCTCTGAGTCGTTGTCTGAATGATAAAACTTAATCTTGCTTCCTTTGTCCTTATTAGACCATAATTTCTTAACTTTACGATTTCGATTATTTTTAATCACACTATTAGCTGCAGCTAAAATATTTTGACTGGAACGGTAGTTTTGTTCTAATAGAATCGTTTTAGCTTGAGGAAAGTCAGATTCAAAGTTTAAAATGTTTTCCATATTTGCGCCGCGCCAGCCATAAATAGATTGATCAGCATCTCCTACTACACAAATGTTATTAAGAATTCCTGTTAATAATCGAATGAGTTGATACTGAGTATTATTGGTATCTTGGTACTCATCAACATGAATATATTGAAACTTATGCTGATAAAAGTGACGGACATCATCATATTCTTCTAATAATTTAACAGTATTAAGAATCAAATCATTAAAATCCATGGCGTTGGCTTGTTTTAATTTTGTCTGATAAAGTTGATAGACTTTTGCATAAATTTCTTCAACAAAATTACCGGTAGTTTGTAAATAATGTGCTGGGCTTTTACCTTCATTTTTTGCTTGTTCAATTTGCCATAGAAGATTCTTATCTTTAAATTGTTTGCTATCTAAATTTAATTCTTTTAACACTTGACGCATCAAAGTTAGTTGTTCAGATGGGTCTACGATTGAGAAATTTCGTTGATAACCGATTTTTTCGCCCTCTCTTCTAAGTATCCTCACACACATTGCATGAAATGTTGAGACCCATATAGAGTCTGCATCTGGGCCAACTAAGTTTTTAATCCGCTCTTTCATTTCATTTGCGGCTTTATTTGTAAAAGTAATAGCCAATATATTCCAAGGATTTACTCTTTCTTCTTCAACAAGATAAGCGATTCGGTGAGTAAGAACCCGTGTTTTTCCTGAACCTGCCCCAGCGGCTATTAACAGCGGTCCCTGGGTAGTCAATACAGCCTCCTTTTGCTTATTATTTAATCGACCTATACTTTCTAATAAATTCATATTATCACTCCATTTCACCAACGCTTCCAATATTTGATATTATATCAAAAATAAGAACAATCTCCTATGTCCTTTATAGCCTTCTCTCAACTCCTCATAAAATAAAAAGAAGCCAAGGCTATCCCTTCAGCTTCTTAATTCTATTGAATTTTATATAATCCGGTCATTTCAATTTGCCGATCACACGATATTAAACTATCTCCCGTTATGATTACCTGTCCTTCCAAATGATTGTGTAATTGTCCAGGAAAATTTACTAAAGCAAAACCCCAATCTGTGCGAGACATATATTGTGTCATGACATTTTCTATATTTAAATATTCTAAAGGAATCGCTATAGCTGCTGCTGATTTTACTTTTAAGGTAGGCAAAGGCAAGCCTGACAGCGCTCGCATACACGCTTCGAATTGCGATATGGACATCGAGCCGATTGTAAAAGTTGCCGCTTGCGATAAGCCAATCGAAGCTTGATTGATGTAAATAACACCAGAAGATGTAATAAAGAACTCTAATGTCAAAGCCCCAATCAATGTAAGTGACTCAGCAATTAATCGGCCTAATCGGTTGATTTCATTAGAAACCTCATCAACAATACGCGCAGGATACCTTACTTGTGTACCAATAATTAACCCTTTATCTACTAATTCAAAGGGAGGATAAATCAATAATTCTCCTCGCTCATTTCTGACAACAGTCAAAGAAACTCTCTTCTCAACTGGAATCCAAGCCTCAAGTATACATGTTGCTTGCTCAACTTTCTTCTCTGCTAAAGGTAAATCATCCTCATTGAATAGAAGAATGTGGTCCTTGGCTTGATTCAAATGTCGTTGTCCTGACTTAAGAACACAAGGATAACCTATATATTCTATCGCTTCTTTAATATCTTCAATGGAAGTCACCATTGAAAAAGGTGCTACTAAACTTTTAGTAGAGTCTAAATAAACTTTTTCAATTAAACGGTCTGTTGTAATTGCAACTAAATCTTCTGATAAAGCCAAGTCAGTATATTCTTCCAATAATTTATAATGTCGGTTTGATAAAATACCTGGTTCAATATATATCATATCCACTAAGCTTGCAAATTCGATTAAACTCTCGTCTTGATAGTTAGCATCGACTATTTGCCAATAAGAAAATTGTTTGACCGGGTTTTCATCATGACTCACCATGCTTGCTACACGATACCCCAATCTTCCGGCCTCTTGGGCCAGTAAAGCGGTTGTAAGTGAGTCTCCAATAATACCAATCATACTTCCTGGTTGATGTCTTCGAACCATTTTATCCCTCCCATCATATTATTCTTTTTATGGTTGATCATATTGATCCAATTGCCACTCTTCAATCATATTTATTAATTTTTCTCCGTAATTTGGATCGGTTGCATAACCCGAATCTTGTAATGCCTGAGCTTGTGATTGGAAATCCTTGGCTTGTAATACAGCTTGATATTGATTAGGATCCCAAGAAGTTCCATTAATCATTAAAAGAGCGTGCTCACGCATTGATGCTTGTCTAGAAGGATACACCTTAAAATAATCCTTAATCTCAACCCACTCGCCATCAAAAAACTCCATTGTTGGATAGAGTGCAGAATTAGGATCGTCAGCACTTGTTTTTACACCATATAGATTATTATGCTGGCTAGCTAATTGACTTCTACCAAAGTCCGATTCTAAAACAGCTTGAGCTAAAGACACAGAAGCATAGACACCAAACTCTCTTTGTAAAGCTTGGGCAGTTGGGACCAAATCTGCAATAAATTGTTCTTTGAGCAAGTGATCTGATTGATAAAGCTCATTTTGATAAAAATTAGGAGCCGGTTGTGACATCCAACGAAATAACAACACAAAAAGTAAACTAATAAAGATAATCATAAAGAAGCTTAAACATCCTAATCGTTTAAAGAAAGCTTCCTGCCATTTTTTGAATTGTTTAAGTTTCTTATTATTTTTCAAAGTTTTTTTTCTGGGTCTATGAGCTTTTTTGCGTTTTCTTTGCACCAAATAGCTTCACCACTCTATTTTTATTCTTCGACAGTGTCTCTTACTTTATCACTTTGGTCATCAAACCATTGTAAGAGTTTTACCTCATCAGTTTCTAATTGTTGTCTCAAAACTCCAGGTAGACGAATTTCTATTATATCGTTGTATCCCCAAAATTGATAATCTGCAATTAATTGCAAGATCATTGTGTTCTGTTGGTTTTCTGAGCTTTCACTCTGATGCCATTCTAAGCGTACCATACCATGGTTAACCCAAGTCTTGGCGATTTGATATTTAAGATAGAGGTATTCTCCAACAGGATTAGCTGAAACCTCTGGAATTATTTCAGCATTTCGCACAACTTTTTGAACAAGCATCCATTCATAGTCAGTAAATAAAGTCGATATTATTTGGATATTTTCAAATTTTAAACCTTGTTCTCCTTTTTTCCATCGGTCCCAAGATTGAGGACTAATGCCTAACTTTTCCGCATAAAAAGCTTTTTCAGTTTGAAATTTCTCTTTAATAGCATGAATAACGATTTGTATCAGTGTAGGACTCATTGAAATTCCTCCCTTTTTCTCTATTATACACCTAAAAAGTGATGTGAGAAGTGGAAAAGCTCTTAAAAATAGAAAGACTTCTTAAATTGAAGTCTTTCTATCTCAAAACTAATCATTTGAATAAACCTTTTAATAATAATACCAAGCACCATTTTCATCTTGATACCAGGTGCCTCTACGGTATTCATCGCCAAACCAGTAATAGTTTTCTGTTTGCTTGCCATTATATAAATTATCTGTCGGCTCTACACCTGTTTCAACCGATGTAACAGGTGGGGTTACTACTGCTTGAGTAGTCTGAACTGGTTCTTGCGTCACCTCAAGAGTAGTTTCATTTTCTAAGATCTCAGCACCTTCTTGGTTCGCTAAATATTGTATGAGTATATCATTAATTGTTTGGCTTATCTTACCATTCATTTCATAAGGTTCAGTGAATTTTTTTGTAAGAACTACATAAATATAGTCTTCTCCTGCTGCTTGAGCAATCCCGGCAATATGTTGAAGTTGTGGGTTTTCTTCGGTAGTTAATAATTCGTAACGTTGAGTCACATTAGCATTATAATTGGGAAATTTATCTGTGAATGGTGAGAGATTGACTGATTCTTTCAGCAAGTCGTCATATTCTCCATCAATCAATTCGTTTTTAGCTAATTTGACAAGTAAATTAGCTAAGTCCGTTACATCAGTGACTGCACCCGTTATGTAACTATCTTCTTCAATAGCTAATGGAGCGTTCATACGAGTAGCAAAATATCCAGACTCTTTTAACCAGTAGTTAAAGCGGTTGACACCCTCAGCAAGCTGAACGAGATGATTCATGGCAGAGGCATCTCCTGATTGAATAGTTAAATCAATCAACTCTTGGACTGTATAGGAATCTCTAGCTTGACTTGCCACTTGTCCTGTATCCCCAGAAGCAATTAATTGTGTTTTAACAGGGATTTCTTGGTCAAGAGTAATTGTTTCTTCTGCTAGCAATTCATAGGTACGTTGTAAAATAAACCAAGCGATTAGACGATCAGCCTCCATTGTTTGGTTTTCATAAACAAAGGGTGCTTTATCTCCTAGCTGTTGAATTTGTAAAGCTACTGTTTCCTGATTAGAAAAGTAATTGGTAACTATTTGATTAAACTGATCAATTCTTTCTGCTTGATCTTGCTTATTTGGTACTTCATAAGCGATGCGTTCTGAAAAATTCTCTGCACTTATTAAAAGCTCTTGTTGACTTGTATCTTCACCAATCACTGATAAAGCGGGATCATTAAAGGATAATCTAAGTTTCTTGCCTTCTTTAAAAAGAGAAAACTCATCCTTCAATTCTGCTTCAGTCTCATTATATTTCACTTTAAAGTTAAATGTTTCTTGATCTACATCAGAAAGAGAGTTGGCAAAATCGAGATTAACTGTAATCATCGGATAAGCATCCACATCTACCTTTGATTTTTCTATTTCAAAAACAGTATCTTCTACAGTGGTTGTTTGATTTTCTTCTTCTGATTTTACTTCAGAAGAAGAATTATCTGAAGTAACATTCATTGTTTTTTCAGTATCCTTTGGAAGTTGAGAAGTCTCAGTTTCTTGGACAGGTTGTTCACTATTTTGATTTATTATTGGGTCCAAATAACTCTTAACCATGCCTACCAATTGAGGTCCGTAAACAAACATTAAAAAAAAGGCTGCCAATAAAATTAACCATTTGACAATAGTCCAAAGCGTTTTACCAAAACTAGTCTTTTTAGTTCTAGGGACAATATAATCTTCAGCATTATCGGTGGATTCATCAGAAAATAATGAGCCAGTGTACGGATAAGATAAAATTTCGTCTGCCCTTTTCTTAAAAGCTTCTTCTGAATCCTCTTCCGATTCATTGCCTTTTGAATTTGATTGAAGTGAACGTTCATAAGCTAATTTAGCTTCTTTTTCTGCTTCTGCTAATTCTTTTTCAAGAGATCGCCTAACAGGAACGTGCTGTCTATTGTCTTTGATAGCTTGAGAATGTTTTTCATTATCAGCTACTTCATTTAGACCACGGATATCTTTTTCAACTGATATTTCATCATTAGGTTTTCTCTTTTTCAATAAACTCTGTTCTTTTTTATCTGCTTGATTAAATCTATAACCGCAGTACGCACATTGGGTCTTACTACGGACATTCCGTCCACAATTTGGACACTTCATTTGATTGCCTCCTCTTAGATAGTCGCTCTATAATTGGTTCTTAACTTAAACCATTGTAGCATATTCTTAAAGGGCTTAACAATACGGGACTGATTAATCAAGTCCCTTGAGAGCTTCTACCATATTAATACGTTTTATTTTTTGGTGCATGATCAGCATAACAGAACTTGAGAAAATAAATGTAAGAATAAAGGATATTAAAAAGGATGCTAGGATTGCCCTAGGATAAAAGAGCATTGAATTCATTTGCATCTGTTTCATAATAATATGTGTAAGCACACGTCCAGCTATCAGGCCAAAAGAAGAACCTAATACTGTGATTATAAAGATTTCCTCATAGACATACAAACTCACTTCTCTTGCATAAAAACCTAAAACTTTGATAGTGGCCAGTTCACGATTTCTCTCTTCTATATTAATATTGGTCAAGTTATACAAGACCACAAAAGCTAAGGCTGCCGCTGAAACGATTAAAACAATTGTAATGACGTATAAACTATCCATCGTCTTGCTAACTACTTCTTCTATATTAGTTATATTAACGATAGCTTGAACATCCTCATTATCTTGTAACTGGTCTTCTATACGAGTCACTTTGGCATTAGCTTCATATTTCAGTAAAAAAGCATTAATTTGAGCGGGCTTTTCAAACACCTGATTGTAGTCATTTTCTCCCATATAGAGATAATGATTGACATAGTTTTCTGCTGCTCCCTTTAAAGGAATCGTATAATTTTCATCGTCCATTTTAAAGATAGCTTTAGAGTTGGGTTTTAAGTTGAATAACTCAGCTAATCGTTCTGTATAAAGAGGTCCTGCTTCATCTAAATCAACTGGTTCAGCCACTTTATCATCTCCACCTTGTCTTACAAATACAAAGTCTTTAAATGATTGAACATCACCTAGCGGAACTATTAAATTGACATTTTCTTTTTCAACATCATTTTCTAATTCTAAGGATTCTGAACGGATTGGATAATACGCTTCAATGCCTTCGTAATCTGCTAATTCATCTTGCAGTTTTTGAGTTTGATATTGGCCTAAATCTTCATTCAAGACCAGGGTAGCATCATAGCGTTGTAATTGCTCAAATTGATTAGAAAGCAAACCTGAAATAGTATCACTAATTCCAAAACCAGTGAGAATTAACATTGAACAGCCTGCTACACCAATGAAAGTCATGAGATTTCTTCCTTTATATCTGAAAAGGTTTCTCAAAGTCATTTTACGATTAAAAGATAAGCGTTTCCAAAACTCAGTCCAATTTTCAAGTAAAATTTGTTTACCTTGTTTAGGGGGTTCAGGTCTTAAAAGTTGTGCAGGAGCTTGCTTTAACAATACATAAGGTGTATATATTGCTGGTATCAGTGTACAAGCTAAAGCAATAGCACCGACAATCATATTCCAATATAAAGAGCGAGGAATCAATGGGTTAGCCAAATAAAACATGGAATTATATGCTTGTAGAATAATTGGTGGAAAGATACGATAGCCCAAAGATATTCCTAAGACTATTCCAATCACTCCTGCTAACCCAGCATACACCACAAATTTTAAGATTACTTGCCAGCGATGGTATCCCATTTGTTGCATGGTTCCCATATAGTTTCTTTGTTCACTTGACATGCGCTTAACAGTTGTGAAAACAACTAAAACGGCAATAGCAAAAAAGAAAACTGGAAACAAATTAGAAATAACATTCAATTTTTCCGCATTTTCTTTCAGAGATTTATAAGCTGCATCGTCTTGACGTGTCAACACATGATAAGTCGGTTCTTTTAAATCTGCTTCTAATTCTTTAAGTTCCTCAAGTGCTAATTGTCCTTCTCTTAATTCTAGATTATTCTCAGCAATACTATCTGCTACAGCTTTTTTTGAGCGACTCAGTTGATTTTCTCCGAAAAACAACTCATTACTAGCCATTAAGCTTTGTTCTTGACCTTCCAACAACTCTGCTTGTTCTTCAGGCTTTCCTAAAGCTTGAGGATTATTAGAGTCTATATTGCCTTCTAGAGACTGCCGCAATAAGTTTTCTTCAATTTGACTAAATTCTATCTTAGCTTCTTGAAGGTCTTGTTCAGAATCTATCAGTGTCTTTTCGACTTCGGAGATTTTTTTATTTGCCGCCTCAAAGTCATTATTAGCTTCTTCTAAATCTGAACTAACCTCATCATATTTAGCTTGAATATCCTTTTTACTGGCTTCCAAACGCTGTTTTGGACGATTAGCTAACAAATCTTCTAATTTAATTTTTAGTTGATCGAGCCTTGATTGATAAGCTGGTTCATAAGCTCTCTTTCTATTATTACGTATCCAATAGAAAACTTCACTATAGTAACTGGCTTGTATTTGATCTTCTTGAATTAACCCAAAAACAGAATGGTCGAGGCCTCGATTAATGCGTTCATAATAAAGTGGTGTTTGAACAAATCCAACAACTTCAAACTCATTTGTTATCAATTCACTATCTTTTATTGAAAAGATTGAATCTGAATTATCACTATCTATAGCGTCTTCACTTGCTCGTTGGTTCAGAGTGATTTTTACCTTATCTCCAACTTTGACAGACTCGTTTGGATCAGTATTAATTAAATCAAGATACTTACTATCCAATGTGATTTCAGAAGCTTTCTGTGGAAATCTCCCTTCAACCAATTGATAATATTTTTTATCTTGTTCATTGATACCAAAAACTTTGATAGGTTGAGTACTTGGCTCAACCATACCAATAACTGATTTAATGGGACGTAACCGAAGTTCTGCGCCATCTTTTAAATTTTTAATTTCTTTAATGTCATTATCATTAATACCTTGAGTAGATAATATACGACCGTCGGGCAAATCATAAGTTTCATAATAGTCACGCGCGGTTTCTACCATAGCTGGTCCTGTTGCTTTGATTCCAATAAAAAAAGCAACTCCTAGACTAATAATAGCTAATATCGATAAGAATCGTGGGAAACTTTTTAATATCTCACGAAAGATATCCTTTATGAGCGATTTCATGTTACCTCCTTTCTACCAATGTAAATCTAATACATTAGTAGGATGCGGATTTTTAACGATTTCTTCTACTTGTCCATTACGAATTTTAATCACACGGTCTGCCATTTTCGAAATCACCGTATTATGAGTGATTACCACAACAGTTGTACGTGTTTCTCGACATGTATCTTGTAATAATCTCAAAATTTGTTTGCCGGTTTCATAATCTAAAGCACCTGTAGGCTCATCACAAAGAAGAATTTTGGGTCTACCTGCTAAGGCCCGCGCAATAGAAACTCTCTGTTGCTCTCCACCAGATAGCTGAGCAGGAAAACTATCTAATCGATGTCCTAACCCTGCTTCTTTAAGTACGGTTTCTGCTTGCATATTACTTTTAGCAATGTGGATCATTAATTCCACATTTTCTTTAGCTGTTAGGTTAGGAACTAAATTATAATTTTGAAAGACAAAACCAACGTTATTTCGCCTAAAACGCGTTAACTGCTTAGCCTTGTATTTAGCAATGTCTTCTCCATCTATAACTACCTGTCCGGAGGTCGCTTGATCCATTCCACCTAAGATATTTAGTGTAGTTGATTTACCAGCTCCGGAAGGACCTAAAATAACCACAAACTCTCCCTCATCAATTGTAAAACTGACTCCATCATTTGCTCGTGTAACGACTTCGCCAGTTTTATATTCTTTAACAACTTCTTTTAATGCAATATAAGACATTCTTACTCCCTGCCTTTCTTATTCAGAACAATAATATACCAGAACTGTAAGATACTGACTCGTAGGATCAACGGAAGAAGGGTAGTCTTCGGGAAGTCTAAAACTTTGAATCAATTGAACCTTCTTGCCACTTAAACGCCCAGCTTCATTCATATCCTCAATAAATTTATCTTTTGAGTAAGCTGAATGGTTTGTGGATAAGACACACAAACCTCCTGCTTTCGTTATTTTAAACAAATCTTTAGCCATTTTTATATAATCAGTTAAGGCTGAAAAAACATAACGTTTGGTTCGGGCAAAACTAGGAGGATCACATACCACCATATCAAAATCTTTTGAAGAGCGTTTGACATAGTCAATATAATCAAACACATCCATAATTCTAATCTCGTTAGATAAATTGTCAGCGTCCAATTGATTAATTAAGAAATTTTCTTTAGTTAACTCTAATGAACGGTTAGCTACATCTACACTGATAGTATTACTGGCACCACCTAGGCTAGCTGCAACTGAAAATGCACCCGTGTATGAAAAAAGATTTAACACAGACAAGCCTTTTGCTTGCTCTTGAATATACTGTCGTACCTCTCTTTGATCAAAAAAAAGGCCTGTCATCCAATCCTGACCTAAATAAATAGCATACTTTCGATTCTGTTCTTTAATAATTAGAGGCTGTTGGGCTTCTTTTCCGGTAACATGTCCCATTGCTTTTTCACTATCACCTATTGGAAAACGCTTGGTTTCGTATATACCTGCAACTTCAAGTGGAGATTCTAAAAGAATTTCAAGCCACCAATCACGATACTCATAAGCACCTTTAGAATACCAGTTGATTTGAATGAAATGGTCATACCAGTCGATTGATATTCCTCCTAATCCATCTCCTTCACCATTGAATAAACGAAAACCCGTTGTTGTAGGGTCGTCCAATAGAGATTGTCTACGTTCAACAGCTTCTTGAAAGTAAATTGAAAAGAGTTCTTTGGACCACAAATCTTCCAAATTTAAGCTAAAAACCCAAGCAAAGCCTTTGTTTTGCCGACCAACGAAAGCTTGCCCTTTAAAGTTATGACTGCGATCAGTAATAAAGATAATCATCCCCTCAGGTGCATCTTTAATATCACCAGGATCTTCAAAGTCTTCTAACCTTATTAATTTTTCTCCTGCTTGAATTCTTTGACTCGCAAAATCTTTTAAATAAAAACACTTCATTCTATTACCTCTTTCATTCTTAAGATCATTTATAGTAGAAGTCTCTAGAAAACAAGCCCATTTCTTAAAGCATTACTTTTTCTCTTTTGATAGTAATTCTTCCATTAAATAGTCAGCAGCTGCCGGACTGATTGTTTTAAGACTTGTTCTTTGGGGAATAACTACTTTTTTAGGTTTAAAAGAATATTCTAATCGAACTCTTTTAGTAGTAAGTTCAGCTGTATCTTTGCTAAAAAAGTTAAAAGCTACATTTTCTACAATACCCTCCAAGGTAACATCTAAAATTTGTTTATCTGGATCAAAGTCCATGGTGAAACTCGTTAATTTATCAGTTAAACCTTGGCTCATCAAATTTAGTGTTTTATTGAACTGTGGTGTTCGGTGTTCCGTTTCCTTAACTTGTAAATGGTTAGAAAATTCGGATTCAATTTTTGTTCCGAATAAAAAATCATTCGCTTGCTCATTAATTTTAATTTGATGGTTGAATTGATTTTCCCAATCTTGATACTCGCTCATGATAGATGAAGTAGAAGGTTGAATTAAATGATCTAAACGATAAGAGATGGATAAGAAGGGGTGCTTATCAAAGAAAAGACTTGGAATATCGATTCTTTCAATATTTAAATGATATTGATCCTTCTTGAAACTTAATTGTCCCTTATCTACTCTCATTAACTTATCCCGATTAGGAATGAGCAGCAAAGAAGTCGCAGGCTTTTCATTAAGATTAACCGTCCCAATTGTTTCATTTGAAAATTCTGTATAAAGATTAGTGTACTTAGCCATTTGTTTATCAAACTGGTAATTAAAAAAAGCTTGTTTAAAATAAGCTAGGCTATCTAAAAAAGCAAATTCTTTTACATAGAACAAACGGTGTCTTCCATATGATATAAAGCCAAAATCTGCTGTCTCGGGATAATCATCTTCCATTTGAAACTTTAAATCGCCCTTCAGGTCTCCTTTTGTAACATCTACTTGGTAGGTCGCTTGCCCCATCGCTTGATTTTCATCCAGGTTGGTCCACTTCATCTTGACCTCAAATTCTTCAACCTCTTTCAAATCAATTAATGATTCTGAAAGTTTCTTAAGTAATTCTTGATCCACTTTGTTTTCTATTGATGTTTTAGTTTCTGTTAATGACTCTGTGGTTATTTGATTCGCTTTAGCAGAAATAGGAGTATATAATAAAGCTAATAATATAGTGAAAATAAAAAGCTTATTGACTAGTTTAAATCCTCTATCCATAAATCCTTCTCCTTTTTAAAAAGTCTTACTATTATTATAAATGAAGTTCAGCTTTAATACACCAACAATCTACTCTATAAAATTAGCTTCAAAAAACCTCTAAATTTGAAGAAACCCCCAAAAGTTCGAGTTAAAAACTAACTTTTGGGGGTCCTTTTATGTCTAAAAAT